>DRQI01000466.1 GCA_011330545.1 Flavobacteriia bacterium | reverse complement strand
AAAGAAAAATCTGTGGCTCAAAACGCACCGCATTTCGGTGCCGTTGCCGATATACTAACAGCTATTAATCTTGGTATTGCTACTGATACTTGGGATAATATCCCCTTTTCTCAGGCTTCACTAGGATTAGATAACCTATCACCGGCTTTTGATACCCAAGAACAAATTTATACTCAAATTTTTACCTTGCTAGATGGTGCCATAGCCGCCTTACAAGGCCCCGATGATTCGGGAATCTCTGTAGGAAATGAAGATTTAATTTATAGAGGAAACCTTGATAAATGGTTAAGGGCAGCTTATACCATAAAAGCCCGTTATCAATTACACTTAGTCAATAAAGGAGTTACCTCTCCTAATGATGTATTGGCTTCAATTGCTAACGGATTTACATCAAATGCCGATAATTTTGCCATGTTCTATGACGAAAGAAACATCAATCCTTGGTATTCTAGCGAAGTATTGGCTAGAAATACAGGAAATTTCCACCGCGATATCGCCAGTCAATTAGTGAGTTCTATGAATGGTGATAATTATCCTTTTACAAGTGGAGCTCTGACTATCGACCCCAGATTACCGGTATTTGCTTCTAATGGAGGGGCAGCAGAATGGAAAGGGTTTGTTAGTGGCGGAGAAGGATTGGCACCTGATGGTACTGATGCCAATACTACATTTGTTGAAAACGGATTTTATACCAGTATAGACTCTCCACTATTGCTCATTTCGTATGCCGAAGCTATGTTTATTAAAGCAGAAGCAGCGTTTCTGGCCAATGGCGGTACAACCACAAGTGTCGGTGCAAATACAGACGCCTATGCTGCTTATATGGAAGGTATCAGTGCAAGTATGGCGATGTACGGCGTAGACGGAACAGCCTATATGGCAGATACTTCTGTAGATGTAGGGGAAGCAAACCTTATGTTAAACCATATTATGAAAGAAAAATATATTCACAATTTCTTAAATCCTGAAACCTTTGTAGATTATCGTCGTTATAATTTTTCTGATGATGTCTTTAAAGGATTGACTATTCGCCAAGAAGCTGATGCTGATGGCGACTTTGCAGGGCAATGGTTTAGAAGGGCGAACTACCCATCATCAGAAGCCAATAGAAATAATGCTGTGGTGCAAGCCAATCAACAATCTCCGGTGACGCCCGTATGGTGGGAGAATTGATATTTTATTTGAATTAATCAATATCAAACTAACTAAAAAACCTCAGCGAAAGCTGAGGTTTTTTAGTTTTGTCATTCTTCAAAATACTGAATCTCAATGGTTACCTCAGCAAAATGCCGAAACATTTCCATTACCCCACAATACCGTTCTTCAGATAATTTTACCGCTTTTTCAATTTTATCTTTTTTTAAATCCTTGCCGTAAAACTTAAAAATCATCTTAACTTTATCATAGTATTTTGGGTGTTCTTCGGTAAGATTCGCCTCAATGTCTATCACAAATTCAGTTACCTCAGCCCTCATTTTTTTTAATAACGACACCACATCCAATCCTGAGCATCCGGCCAATGATGATAACATTAATGCTTTGGGCCGATACCCTTTACCTTTACCTCCAAATTCTTTGTCGGCATCAATCCTTAAATTTCCACCTTCGTTGGTAGATTCAAATTGCATATCGCCTTTCCAAGTTGTCTTTACCTTATTTATCATAATATTTATTTAAACTATTTATTAATTTTTTAAGTTGTTCTTTCGTATGATTTGCACTGATAACAATCCTATTCATATCTTTTTTATACGTAGGATATTTAAAATTGGTAATGATCATCTTACGCGCTAACAACCTTGCAAAAATAGTATCATTATTGCTATATACAACAGGATAATTATCAGTAAATTTTAATTCTTTAGTTTGTATTAATTCAGCAAATAAAAAATTTAAATTTTCCTGTAATTTTTGCCGTTGCGCCGTATAGATATGTTGCGATTGCAAATAGGTTTCTAAGTATGCCGGGCTAGCTCCCGAAGAAGACACAAAAAGGGCTTCTTCTTTGAGGGCATCGATAAACGGTGCATCTGAAGCAATAATGCCTCCTGACAATCCTACCGCTTTTCCTAATGATGATATCCCAATTTTCCGGTGTAGACGCTCTGTTGGTATCGAACTGAAAATCCCCTTTCCATCTTTCCCTACAATTCCTAAACTATGTGATTCATCCACTAGTAAAGTGATTTTCTTTGCGGGAGAAATTTGCCTTAAAAAATCAAAAGAGGTAGGGCTTACCTCAAGTGATAAAATTGCATCGGCGGTTATGACCACTTCTTCAGGGCAATTATCTCTTAATTTCGAATGTAATTTTCCATCGACAAACAACGGTAAACTATCTGATACCAAAACTGCGGGATGTGTTTTCGGATAATGAAAAAAAGCATTGATACTTTTTGATAGGTAATCAGTGGTTAGTTTTCCTGCCAATGTTCCTGAAGAAACAATTGCAGAGGCTTCAGCTTCTATTTGTTGGGCAAATAGTTGTTCGGCCTTATCATATACCGATAATTTTACATTGGCATTTCGAGAACTGCCATAAAAGGTTCCCCATTTT
>DRQI01000465.1 GCA_011330545.1 Flavobacteriia bacterium | reverse complement strand
TTTTTATTTTTTAAATACTATAATAGGTTTACTTCACGAAGTTTTCATTTCGAGCGTACCACCACCAATTTGTATTTAAAAATCTATTCATTTTTGTTGTTTGATACGGCAAATGTAAAAAAAATATTGGAATTTCTTTTTTTATACGCTATTTTTTATCTGTTTTAAGCAATGGCTCTCATAATCACTTCTATAATATCTTAAATTAGGGTATTCGGTAACTACAAAATATTTAATTCAGAATTATGAATTAACTCCTTATCTTTGCACTCATTAAATTTTTAGGCAAATGCAACAAAACGTAGCTGGAATTTTACAATCGGATAAATTTTCACAAGAAGTTCACCTTAAGGGTTGGGTGCGTACTTTTAGGGCCAACCGGTTTATTGCCCTAAATGACGGTTCAACCATTAAAAATATACAATGTGTTATTGATTTTGAAAAAACGGATGAATCGCTTTTAAAACGGATTACTACGGGTGCTGCCATTGCGGTTACGGGAACCTTGGTAGAAAGCCTAGGTAAAGGGCAATCTGTTGAAATACAAGTTTCTAATATTGAAATTCTAGGCGATTCTAATCCAGAAAAGTATCCCATTCAACCTAAAAAACACAGCTTTGAGTTTTTAAGGGAAAATGCACATTTACGGGTAAGAACCAATACTTTTAGTGCGGTAATGCGGGTACGGTCTGCACTATCTTTTGCAGTACATAAGTATTTTACCGAAAACGGGTTTTACAATGTACACACGCCAATTATTACGGGTTCTGATGCCGAAGGTGCCGGTGAAATGTTTCAGGTTACCACTTTAGACCTTACAAACCCTCCCAAAAAAGAGGATGGAAAAATTGACTACGGCCAAGATTTTTTTGGTAAAGAAACCAATCTTACGGTATCAGGCCAATTAGAAGCCGAAACGTATGCCATGGCTTTGAGTAAAGTATATACTTTTGGCCCTACCTTTAGGGCAGAAAACTCGAATACTACAAGGCATTTGGCAGAGTTTTGGATGATAGAACCCGAAGTAGCTTTTAATGATTTGGATGCCAATATGGATTTGGCGGAAGATTTTATCAAAAGCGTTATCAATTATGTATTAGAAAACTGCCTAGACGACCTTACATTTTTAGACAAACGTTTTGCCAAAGAAGAAAGTACAAAACCTGCACAACAACGCAGTGAATTCTCATTACTTGAAAAATTGAAGTTTGTTGTTGATAATAACTTTAAAAGGGTTAGCTATACAGAGGCAATAGACATCTTGCGAAATTGTAAACCTAATAAGAAAAAGAAATTTCAGTATCTCATTGATGAATGGGGAGCAGACCTGCAAAGCGAACACGAGCGCTATCTGGTAGAAAAACATTTTAAATGCCCCGTTATTTTATTTGACTATCCGGCCAACATAAAAGCCTTTTATATGCGTTTGAATGACGATGGGAAAACCGTAAGGGCAATGGATGTGTTATTTCCGGGTATTGGTGAAATAGTGGGTGGTTCGCAACGTGAAGAACGCTACGATGTACTCCTTGAAAAAATTAAAACGTTAGGTATTGATGAAAAAGAGTTGTGGTGGTATTTAGAGTTGCGAAAATTCGGAACAGCAGTACACTCCGGATTTGGATTAGGGTTCGAACGTTTGGTACAATTTACTACCGGTATGGGCAATATAAGAGATGTTATTCCGTTTCCGAGAACACCACAAAATGCTGAATTCTAACTGACCGAAAAAGAGCGTTTAATGTTTTATACCAGTTCTATAATTTTATGTACCTTTAATAACTAGGAGTCGATTCATGTTAAAACAAAGTTTACAATACAAGCTATTACAAAAATTATCGCCACAACAAATTCAGTTGATGAAGCTAATTCAATTGCCAACGCAAGCATTTGAACAAAAAGTGAAGCAAGAAATTGAAGAAAACCCTGCATTGGATAGTGGTAAAGAAGCTAATGACGACGTAGACGCCGACTTACAAAATGATTTTGACGAGAGCGGTACAGAAAAAATAGAAACCGAAGTAAATATTGATGAATATCTAAGTGATGATGAAACCCCCAACTACAAACTTCAAAGCAATAATTACAGTAGTGATGATGATGAAAAAAATATTCCGTATGCCGCCGGCACTTCATTCAATCAATTCCTGAAAAACCAATTAAATACGTTTCGACTAGATGAACAAGAACGGCAAATTGCCGAGTTTTTAGTAGGTAGTATTGATAGCAGCGGGTATATACGACGGCCGTTGGAAGATATTGTTGACGACTTGGCTTTTTCTGAAAATATCTTTACTGATGAAGCAACCGTAAAAAAAATGCTAGGGTATGTACAGCAATTAGACCCTGCCGGTGTAGGTGCACAAAGCCTAGAAGAGTGCTTGCTCATTCAATTAAAAAGAAAACCTGAAACCCCTAGCAGAAATTTAGCTATTGATATCTTAGAAAAAGGATTTGACCATTTTGTGAAAAAGCATTATAAGAAGCTCATCCAAAAATTCAATATCACTGAAGATGAATTAAAAGAAGCCATCCACGAAATTGAAAAACTAAATCCGAAACCCGGAGGGTCTTATTCAAGCAATACAAAGATTGTAGAGCAAATTGTGCCCGATT
>DRQI01000464.1 GCA_011330545.1 Flavobacteriia bacterium | reverse complement strand
TAAAAGCATCCTACCTTAAAGGGCGGCAGCACCAGTTTAAAAATATACTATCAGAACATACCAAATTCGGCATGCGCGAAACACATGCTGTCAAACACAGCCATGAAATTTTTGAACGGAGTATATTTCAAGAAATTCCGCTATTGCAACAACTCAAAGACAAAGCCTATAAGCAATTAGGTACTTCGGGAGGCGGCAATCACTTTGTAGAGTTCGGTATTGTTTCCATTAGCAACGACAAAAATGAGTTTCAGTTGCCGGTAGGAGAATATTTGGGTGTCTTGTCGCATAGTGGTTCTCGCGGATTGGGGGCTAATATCGCAAAACATTATACCTATCTGGCTACCCAACAATGCCCCTTACCCAAAAATGTCAGGCATTTGGCTTGGTTAGATTTAGATACGCACGATGGGCAAGAATACTGGCTGGCGATGACATTGGCAGGAGACTATGCCAAGGCTTGCCATGAAGACATCCACCGCCGTATCAGCAAGCAGCTGGGCGAAAAGGCAATTGCTAAAATCAGTAACCATCACAATTTTGCTTGGAAACAACAAGTCGATGGCCGAGAACTCATCGTACACAGAAAAGGGGCAACTCCTGCCGCCAAAGGTGAATTGGGTATTATTCCGGGGTCAATGACAAGTCCCGGATACATTGTAAGAGGCTTAGGAAATACCGAAAGTTTGCAATCGGCTTCGCATGGTGCCGGGCGTTTGTTTTCGAGAAGAAAATGTAAAGAAAAATTTACAAAAAGCGATGTCAAACATCAATTAAAAGTACACGATGTAACTTTAATTGGAGGCGGGGTAGACGAAGCTCCGATGGCCTATAAAAATATTAAAAAAGTAATGGCAAACCAACAAGAATTGGTACAAGTACTCGGCACTTTTACGCCAAAAATTGTAAGAATGGACAAATAAAAAATATGGAAACAAAAATAATAGTATTTACAGCGGGCAAAGGCCCTGTAGAATGTAGTTGGGTAGTTGCAAAAACCCTTAGGATATTTTTAAAACAAGTATTGGCAACGAAGATACAGTATAAAATTTTGCATCGTGAACTCGGTAGTGAAAACGGTACCATACAGTCAGTAAGTATTCAATTAGAAGGATTAGAGATAGCAGATTTTTTAAGCCATTGGCTGGGTACCATTCAATGGATAGGCACTTCTACTTATCGAAAACACCATAAACGAAAGAATTGGTTCATAGGATGTTATGAAATAGAATCGACAGCGGCGTTGCAAATCGATGCCAAAGATGTTCGGTTTCAAGCCATGAGGAGTTCGGGGCCGGGCGGGCAACACGCTAATAAAGTGAGTTCGGCCATACGAGCCATTCATCAACCAACGGGCATTCAAGTAGTAGTGATGAAAAGCAGGTCTCAACATCAAAATAAAAAAAATGCACTGCTATTGCTGCGTAAAAAAGTAGCATCCTATAATGATGCCCAAGCAGATGTTTTAGTAAAAAAACAGTGGCAACAACAGCTGCAATTAGAAAGAGGCAATGCCGTACAGGTTTTTAGAGGAAGCGATTTCAAGCAAAAAAAACAAAAGAAAACATATAAACGTAAGCGCGCTCAATTAAAGAACGACTTGCGCAACTTAGTAGAATAAACATGGGAAATTTAACAAACAATTATGTATTTAAGGCCTTAGACGCTTTTCCGTTTCAGTTAGAAGAAACGATGGAAGCCTTACAGTATGCTTTGTCGTATGATGATAAAGATACGATGGCTTTGTGCCTGATGGGTGAAGTATACGGCTATATTTTAGAAGATTATGAAAAAGCCAAAACCTATTTTACAGAAGCTTTGGCAGAAAATATCAATGCCGTTGCGGTCTATCCACATTTTATAAATATACTATTGTGGAATGAAGATGTTGCTGAAGCCGAAAAACTCATAGACTTTGCTTTAACGGTAAAAGGAACAGACAAGGCATTTTTATACCTAAGAAAAGCGGTTCTTTTTGAGCGGTTAAAGAAGTATAAAAAAGCCTTGTCTACCCTAAAATTGGCAAAAGAGCATTGTTATAACGCTGTGTATTTAAAATATATAAAAAGCGAAAAAGAACGTATTAAGGGAAAATTGCCGCGTAAGAAAAAGAAGAAGAAAAAGAAGGAAAAACTGAAGCGTAAAAAGTGTAAAAAGAAAAAGAAAAAATAACAGGTGGCTACAACCTGTATTCGAATGACATTCGTTAACAGGTTGCCGGTTACTAAAAAGGATAGATACCTAAAAAATATAGGTTAATCCTTCCAAAATTCATCCGTAGTATTCTCAACAAACGGCGTATCGTCATGCGCTTCTAAAAAGGCTTTAAGTTGTTCGGGAGAGGCTTTTTGTTGGATTTCAGAAAACAAAATACGCTCTTCAAAACGAATATGTTGCTCGAGTTCTTCTTCAATAGAATGAATAGCCTTTTCTAGGGCATCGGTTTGCCGAAACAGTTTTTCAAGCCGCCTGTGTTGTGACAATGCTTTTTTAACCAGTAAATGATCAGGGCCTAAAATAGTGAATAGATGTTTTTCTTCTATACTGAAATGCGCTGCCAAATGCGTTTTATAAAACCAATCTACGTATTTTTTTATTCTTTCAATTTCAATACCCTTAGAAATTCCGGTTCTTATTTTCCAACATAAAACAAGTCCGTAATGATGTTCTTTACTCAATGACCGCAAAGCGTCGTGCCTTTTTATAGGTGTTGTTGACATAATTTATCGTTTTAAATAGGTAAGTCCGTTTTCTAAACCCGTTGCCAGTTCAAAAATTCGGGTTGACATAAACATTTCTTTTAGTGAATCTCTAAGTACCGAAAATTTGTGGTGTACGGGGCAAGGCTTATGGGCATTGCAACGCTGTAACCCTAAGCCACAGCCATTGTAAAGGGCATCGCCGTCTATGGCATAAATAATTTGATGAAGCCGTATAGCCTTCAATTTATCCTTTTCAATGCGATAACCGCCTGCTGCGCCTTTAACCGATTCAATAATTTCGCTTTTTGCCAATTTCTGCAATATTTTCGCCGTAAAAGCAGTGGGCGAATCAATCTCTTTCGTAATAGCTTTTAAACTCACGCATTGGCCATTCAAAGATTTTTGGGCAATAAAAATGGTGGCTTTAATACCGTATTGGCAGGTTTTAGAAAACATAAACTTCTAATTGTTTTTGACAAAGATACAATTATTTTTATATCGGATATTTTTGTCCGATATTATTTATATCTTTGTATAGAATTATTTCAATCACAGTAACTATCCGTAAAAAAAAATACAGGAATATGAAAACAGCATCCTTACTAGACAATTTAGAATATAAAGACGAAAAACCTGCCATACAGGTATTATTAGAAACAGAGAGCACCAAAGAAATCAGAATAGTTTTCCGCAAAGGCCAACAGATGAAAGAGCATCAAACCCCATTTCCTATCGCTGTTGAAATTTTTGAAGGGAAAATAGATTTTGGCGTTCAGGGCACTACCCATACCTTAGAAAAAGGGGCGTTGGTAGCATTAGGCGGAGGCGTGCCACACGATTTAAAAGCTCTTGAAGACAGTATTGTACGATTGTCACTATCAAAATCCGACAGTGTTCAACGAGTAGAGAAAGTAATCGAGTAAGTACTATTCAAAGCATAGTATAATTTGCCGTGTACCAAACTATTTTTCAGTAATTTTTGATTTATAATTGTTTATATACTATAACACTTAAATTAAAGATGTGAAATGAGCCATACAATTAAGTTGATACCCACCAAAATAATTCTTGGCGAATTCCATCTGACAATTAAAAATAAATAAAATATAAACAGATGAAAAATGTGAAGTTTTTACAAAAATTAGCAATGACTCTTATGGGGAGTTTAACGGTTATTGCATGCTCTAATGGCGACGCACCTACCAATGGCAATTTATCAATTGCTGCCAAATCTACCTATACAAAAAGCGCAACCCTTTCAAATGCTAAGGCTACCAATGCCGTAGTAGATGTTACCGATTTTTTACTGAACCTGAAAGAATTTAAAATTGAAGTAGATCAAGCCCATGAAGCGCAAGAAAATGAAAGTTGGGACGATGACGGGCGTTATGATTTTGAAGATGAACAAAAATTACAAGGCCCGTTTGAACTGGATTTGTTATCAGGACAAATATCTTTTCTCTCTGTAGACTTGCCAAACAGTGTGTATGAAGAAATCAAATTCAAATTTGGAAAAAGTACAGATAGCAACAGCCAATTATTCGATAAATCTATTTTAATAAAAGGGACTATTGACAATACTCCTTTTGTGTTTTGGCATGATTTTGAGGATGAAGTAGAAGTAGATTTCGAAAATCCACAATTGGATATTGTGGTACAAAATAGCGCCGATGAACTCATTATCAATTTTGACCTTACTTCAATGTTGGATGCAGCCACCGGAGTAGATTTGTCATTGGCAAAAGACATGAATAATGACGGTTTGATAGAAATCAGTCCCGTAGATAATGACGGCAATAACCAATTGGCACAACAATTAAAGCAAGCCCTTAAAAGCCATATTGATTTATTGGATAGGTAACAAAAAATAGTTTTAGTTTTTTACAAAGCCTTTATAATTAGTTTATTATAAAGGCTTTTTTAACTATATACTTTAAATGATATCGTTTTGTCATTCATACGAGCATAGCGAAGTGAAGAATCTTTGCATAGCAGCAAGGTTTAATGTCTATCAAAGCTTTTTTGCAAAGCCGGAAAACCTTGTAGTTTTAATCGAAAAGAATTCCTCTAGGCTCTGCCTCGAGCCTGCCAGCCGCAGGCAGGGTTTCCGATTTACCTCTCCTTTGGAGAGCCTGCCTGACGGTAGGCAGGGTCGAAACTGCCTTTTGCAGTTTCGGGTGAGGTAAAATACCAAATTTCGATTTTTGAC
>DRQI01000463.1 GCA_011330545.1 Flavobacteriia bacterium | reverse complement strand
CAGTCAAGCAGGGCACAAGCTTTGACCTTAGGGTCAAAAACCGAAATTTGCTATTTTACCTCACCCGAAACTGCAAAAGGCAGTTTCGACCCTGCCTACCGTCAGGCAGGCTCTCCCAAGGAGAGGTAAATCGGAAGCCCTGCCTGCGGCTGGCAGGCTCGAGGCAGAGCCTAGAGGAATTCTTTTCGATTAATAGTTTTATTATTTCCATATACTCTCTCCTGCAAGGTCTCAAAGACCTTGTAGGTGTTTCACATTTCTCTTTTAAACCTACAAGGTTTTGGAAACCTTGCAGGAACTTTAAATTATATTCGACTATTCAAATGTATATTTCTCACTTAAAGTATTTCCTTTTTGCCTGTGGCTAAAAATAAAATTCTCTAATCCGGAGAATAATTCCAATACTTCCTCTCTATTTATCATAGTATCTTTTTCAGATATCAGTATCTGATAGGATGAAAAAGTATATTCTTCAAAATTAGTACCTAAATGGTGTAAAGGATTCAAATGAACATATATAATCAGTTGCTTTAAATATCTTTCATCATTTAATCGTATTCTTTTAAAATGTTTTTCAAACAAACTTCCTGTTCTAGAATTCTGTTTATTATAAGCTTTGGCATAAGCATTGAACAAATTTGACAACGATTGAGTTACTTCATTTTCCGCTCCAATAACCTTTATAACAAAATGAAAGTGATTATCCATTAAACAATAAGAAATCATCTCAATTTTAGAAATGAAATATTTTTTTACAAGAGCAAGAAAATATCTTTTATTTTCATCATTATTAAATAGTAAGGAACTATTTATACCTCTATTAAAAATATGATAATAATGGTTTTTTTGTAAAATTTCTAATTTCATTGGTATATCTAATTCCTCCTGCAAGGTCTCGAAGACCTTGTAGGTGTTTTTGCATTCTTTTTAAACCTACAAGGTTTTTAGAAACCTTGCAGGGATTTCTAACTTTTTATTAGTTTCATATATACTCTCCTACAAAGTCTCAAAGACTTTATTGAAAGTATAAATAAAAACCTGATCTTCTTTCATAAACATTTTATTCAGTCAACTCACTAATATACACTAATACCTCCATATAATTATCCATTTCAAAAATCGTTTCTGTCTTCACGCTACTTTTTAATTTTTCTTTTAGAGAATCGATTAAAATGTCACTATTTAATTTAGAATATTTATCATTGAGTTTCTTAAATAATTCTCTGCCAACTTTATTATTATACAAATCCATCGCTTTATCTAAAGGTTCGTTTGGCGATAGTTCTTCATGCCAGTCGGTGATGGTTTTTGCCCATGTTATGGCCTTGTTCTTATTTTTTGTCCATTTACTACATTCTTTACTAATCATCATATTCCACAAAGCATGTCTAAAAGCATTTCCTTTACCATTCAATTGATGTGTTTTCGGAAACTCTCGTTGCGAAATTTGATAACTAATAACAGTAGCTTTTAGTGTTGGGTATATAAATAGGGGTTTCTTCAAAAAAAGAAAAAAGGCACTTTTTAGTTGCCTATATTTTAATGATTTTATGATTCCCCATATCGACATCTTTACACTTTTTCAAGAATTGTTTTACTTTCTGCCTTTAACAACGCTACTGTTTTTGTAGTAGCAGCTGTTACCGAAAATGGCAATACCAACATGACACCCAATACCGGAATCAGTAAGAACAACATAAAAACAATACCGTTACCGATGGCTAATCCTTTATTTTTTTTCACAAAACTGATGCTCTCTTTATAATCAAAATGGCGTTCTAAGGTATAGTCCATATTTCCAAATCCGGCATAATAGGCTTGTACTAAAAACAACAGTACTGTTGAAATAATTCCTATTACTGGAATAAAACCCAGTAGTAAAATCGGAATGGTAAATAGTATTTCTTTTACTAAATTTCTAATGTTTATCCGAATACCTCGCCAAAGCTGTTGTGTAAAGGATGTGTTTCTATGCGAATGCACTTCTTTATTTGTTAGGTAGGCTTCTATTTTCTCGGAAACCGGACTCATAAACGGTGCTGAAAGTGCCATTACAATGTGCTTGTACAACATAAAACCAAAGACTATAATAATTACTCCTCCTAAAAAATTACTGATAGCCGTAAAGGTTTCTTTTCCCCATTGCCACCTCCATATTTTTGAAATATAGAAACCAATATTATCAGACAGATTATATGCCAGTGCACCAATAACAACGGCAATAACAAGGCTTATTAAAATCGGAATGGCAAAATACTTCCACAATTTCAAGGTTGAAATTAATGGCAGTACTTTTGCGTAGGCTTTTATTCCTTTTAAAATATTTTTCATATTCCTAGATTCTCTAGTGAGACCCTGACTTAAAGTCAGAGCCTCACTAATAAACACCGCTATTTGATATATTGAAACCCTGACTTTGAGTCAGGGCCTCAATGCCCTAACTTTCTAGTGATACCATGACTCTGAGCATAGTATCACTCCTAAAAAACTAGTTCTTATATTCCTTTACGGCATCAATAAATGCTTTGGCATTATCTAGCGGTATATTTGGTAAAATACCATGTCCTAAATTTACAATATATTTATCTTTTCCGAAAGCATCAATCATCTGTTTTACCATCTTTTTGATTTCTGCCGGAGGGGAAAGCAATCGTGAAGGGTCAAAATTACCTTGCAGGGTAATATTTCCGCCTGATAAATAGCGTGCATTTTCGGGCGTAATCGTCCAGTCTACTCCCAAGGCACTGGCATTCGATGTTGCCATTTCTTGCAGGGCAAACCAACATCCTTTTCCGAAAGCAATGACCGGAACATCTTCGTATAGCGCTTCAATAATCTGATTGATATATTTCCATGAAAATTCTTGATAATCAACAGGGGAAAGCATCCCTCCCCAAGAGTCAAAAATCATAACGGCATCAACACCCGCTATTGCTTTTGCCTTTAAATAGGCAATGGTAGTATCGGTGAATTTTTGCAGCAACTCATGGGCGGCTAGCGGATTGGTAAAACAAAATTCTTTGGCTTTATCAAACGTTTTTGAACCTTGCCCTTGTACGGCATAACAAAAAACGGTCCATGGTGAACCGGCAAATCCGATTAACGGAACTTCATCATTTAACTTTTCTTTGGTGGCTTTAATGGCTTGCATTACATAACCTAATTCGGTTTCTACATCAGGAACAATAACGGTATCTACACCTTGTTGATCTCTTATCGGAGTTGGCAAATAAGGGCCAAAATTAGGTTTCATCTGTACTTCAATATTCATCGCCTGTGGTATCACCAAAATATCGGAAAATAAAATCGCAGCATCCATTCCGAATCTTCTGATAGGCTGTACTGTGATTTCTGATGCCAATTCAGGGGTTCGGCAACGGGTAAAGAAATCGTATTTTTCTCGTAATGCCCTAAATTCGGGTAAAAACCGCCCTGCTTGGCGCATCATCCATACGGGAGGCCTTTCTACGGTTTCGCCTTTTAAGGCTTTTAGGAATAGGTCGTTTTTTATCATTTTATTATTTTGTCATTCCTGCGAAAGCAGGAATCTTTTTAAAAATTGTTCTACATACTATTGGATTCCTGCCTTCGCAGGAATGACAATTAAACTAAATTGACGTCATTGAGAGGAGATACGACGAAGCAATCTACTACAAATAATGAGATTGCCACGTCGTCTTTCGACTCCTCGCAATGACATAACACTATCAATTTACATTTTTGCAACAGTCTCCATAGCCTTATCAATAGCCTCAGCGGTTTTTTTAATATCTTTTTCGCTCAAGGCGGAAGACAAAAACCATGCTTCAAATTGTGAGGGCGGCAAAAAGATGCCGTTGTGTATCATCTCCCAAAAAAATACAGCAAACTTCTTAGTATCTGATTGCTGGGCTTCTTTAAAATTAGTGACTTCTGTATTGGTGAAAAACGGATTTAACATAGAGCCAAATCGGTTTACTGTCAAATTGATATTGTATTTCTTGGCGGTTTCGGTTAAAATTACTTCTAAAATTTTCGCCGTTTCTTCAAATTGCTTATAGGGATTTTGTTTTTTCAATTCTTTTAAGGTGGCAATGCCTGCCGCCATAGCAATCGGATTTCCTGAGAGTGTACCGGCTTGGTACATCTCTCCCAGCGGTGCTACCATTTTCATAATTTCATTTCGTGCGCCATAGGCTCCTACCGGAAAACCACCACCGATTACTTTTCCTAAACAGGTGATATCGGCTTCTACACCTAATAATTCTTGTGCACCGCCAAATGTAGAACGAAAACCGGTCATTACTTCATCAACTATTAATACTCCTCCTTTTGCATTTACATATTCTTTAAGTTCTTTTAAAAAGTTCTCTTTTGGCAACACCACACCCATATTACCTGCAATGGGTTCAATGATAACACCGGCAATATCATCGTCTTTTTCAAAATGTGCCTTGACACTTTCTAAGTCATTGTAATTGGCAATTAGGGTGTTTTGTACAGCACCTTCGGGTACGCCTTTGCTTCCGGGTAAACTCAAGGTTGCCAAACCGGAACCGGCAGCTACCAATAATGCATCTGAATGCCCGTGATAACAACCTGCAAATTTGATAATTTTATTTTTTCCCGTAAAGGCTCTTGCTAAACGGATGGCACTTAGCACGGCTTCGGTACCTGAGTTTACAAAACGTACTTTATCCATACCCAGAAAAGCATTGCAAACTATCTTAGCCAATTTGATTTCATTGTTGGTAGAAGCCCCAAAAGTATAGCCGTTTTTTAAGGCTTTGGTGATGGCTTTTTGTACTTTTTTATGGCGATGGCCCAAGATCATCGGGCCATAAGACAATACATAATCTACATAGCTATTTCCATCAACATCGGTAATTTTACTGCCTTTTGCTTTTTTAATAAACAACGGATTTCCGCCTACTGAAGCAAAGGCTCTTACAGGTGAGTTTACAGCACCAACGAGGTGTTTTAGCCCTTTTTTGTATAGTTTTTTTGAATTTTTATAGCTCATGCTTCGTTAGTATTTAGTAATTAGTATTGAGTAGCTAGATTTCTAGATTCCTGCTTTCGCAGGAATGACATATTTGGACATATTTTTATATATTCTGCCTTCACAGGAATGACAATTAAACTTATAAACGAATCAACGTTTCAACAATATTTTAGCTGCTTCCTTAGCAAAATACGTAATGATAATATCTGCACCGGCTCTTTTCATAGAGAGCAAACTTTCTAGCATTACTTTTTCACCATCTATCCATCCTTTTTCTGCTGCGGCTTTTATCATGGCATATTCGCCACTTACATTATAACAGGCAATAGGCCGGTCAAAATTATTCTTCAGATCTCTGATAATATCTAAATAGGATAATGCGGGTTTTACCATTAAGATGTCTGCTCCTTCGGTATCGTCAAACGTTGCTTTTCGCAGGGCTTCATCTCTATTGGCAGCATCCATTTGATAGGTGCGCCTATCGCCAAAACTGGGAGCAGAATCGGCAGCATCCCTAAAAGGCCCGTAAAATGCCGAAGCATATTTTACGGAATATGCCATGATGGGCGTAGCTGT
>DRQI01000462.1 GCA_011330545.1 Flavobacteriia bacterium | reverse complement strand
TGTATTATTATTTGCCTTTATTTCAATTTCGGCATTTAGTCAAACCAAATTATCAACTACTAGCAGCCATATAAAATTTTTCTCAAGTACGCCGGCAGAGGATATTGAGGCCAATAATTATAAAGCCATAGGCGTTATCAAACCCGATAAAGGCAGTATTGTTTTTTCGATACCCATGCAGAGTTTCGAATTTGAAAAAGCCTTAATGCAAAAGCATTTTAACACAGAAAAATTCTTACATACCAAAGCGTTCCCTAAAAGTAAATTCAAAGGTACTATTACCAATATTACCAGTATTGATTTCGATAAAGACGGTACTTATGTCGCCAATGTAACGGGGTTTTTAACCATTCGCGGAGTTACCAAAGAAATATCAGAAAAATTTAATATTGTTGTCAAAGGCGGTACTGTTACGGGTACTACCGAGTTTCCTATAGTATTGGCAGATTACGGAATTGCCTTTAAAGAAGGAAAGCCTTCTACCAATCTGGCAAAAACCATTAAAGTAACGGCTAAATTTAATTTTACAAAAATAAGTGCATGAAATCTAAAATTCTTAAAATAATAGCCGTTATAATTCTTGGTGTTATAGGATATGTAGCATATCTATGGTTTATGCCCCATAGAAACATTCAAGCTACCAAAGCCTATGCTACTATAGATGCTACCGCATTGGTCAATGAGTTTTTAGCAGATGCCCAAAAAGCAAATGATTTGTATCTGGATACCGAAGGCGAGTCAAAAGTATTGATTATTACGGGTACCGTAGCGTCGATTTCAAAAGATCAATTGGGGCAACAAGTGATATTACTTAAAAAACCCACTGATAAAATGGGGGTTTCTTGTACTTTTACGTTAGAATCTAACAGCCAAGCAGAAGGCCTGAAAATTGGAGACCAGGTCAACATTAAAGGCGTCATACGCTCAGGGGCAGAATATGACGAGGATTTAGATTTAGCCGAAAATGTCATCGTAGAAAAAAGTGCCATCGTGCAATAATTTCCATAAAAATTAAGACTTTAAAAGAGTGAAAAATTCCTAAAAAAGGGCTGCATTTGCAAGCCCTTTTTTATTGGTATTTTGTACCTTTGTTATCTACATAAATTCAATAAGCCATGAAGTACAGAATTGAAAAAGATACGATGGGCAAGGTAGAAGTACCTGCCGATAAATATTGGGGAGCTCAAACACAACGCTCAAAAAATAATTTTAAAATCGGCCCTCCGGCTTCGATGCCCTTAGAAATTATTTATGGCTTTGCCTACCTTAAAAAAGCAGCCGCTTATGCCAATTGCGAATTAGGGGTATTGTCAGAAGAGAAGCGCGATTTAATTTCGGCGGTATGTGATGAAATTTTGGCCGGAAAACTCGATGACCAATTCCCTTTGGTTATTTGGCAAACAGGGTCGGGTACACAAAGTAATATGAATGTAAATGAAGTGATTGCCAATCGTGCCCAAGAATTGTCAGGCCATGTTATTGGCGAAGGCGAAAAAACCATCCAACCGAATGACGATGTCAATAAATCGCAATCTTCTAATGATACTTTTCCGACCGGAATGCATATTGCTTGTTATAAAATGCTGGTAGAAACAACCATTCCCGGCGTAGAAAAATTACGCGATACCTTACACAGCAAAGCAGTTGCTTTTAAAGACATTGTAAAAATAGGCCGTACTCATTTAATGGATGCAACGCCGTTAACGGTGGGGCAAGAATTTTCAGGGTATGTTTCGCAGTTAGACCACGGATTAAGAGCCTTAAAAAATACCTTGGCACATTTGTCAGAATTGGCATTGGGAGGCACTGCTGTGGGTACCGGATTGAATACACCTAAAGGCTATGACGTACTGGTAGCCGAAAAAATAGCCGAATTTACCGGCCTTCCTTTTATAACTGCCGAAAATAAATTTGAAGCCTTAGCAGCCCATGATGCTATTGTAGAAAGCCATGGGGCTTTAAAACAATTGGCGGTTTCATTAAACAAAATTGCCAATGATATCCGGATGATGGCTTCCGGGCCCCGTTCAGGGATTGGCGAATTGATTATTCCGGCTAATGAACCGGGTTCTTCTATCATGCCGGGGAAAGTAAACCCCACACAAGCCGAAGCCCTTACCATGGTCTGTGCCCAAGTTATGGGCAACGATGTTGCCATTACCGTTGGAGGTACTCAAGGCCATTATGAATTGAATGTTTTTAAACCTTTGATGGCTGCCAACTTTTTGCAATCTGCCCGATTGTTAGGCGATGCTTGTGTTTCTTTTAATGATAATTGTGCCAAAGGAATTGAAGTCAATCACAAAAGAGTTAGTGAATTGGTACAAAATTCACTGATGTTAGTAACTGCTTTAAATACCAAAATAGGTTATTATAAAGCTGCAGAGATTGCCAATACAGCGCATCAAAATGGTACCACACTAAAAGAAGAAGCTATCCGTTTGGGCTATGTTACCGAAGCACAATACGATGAATGGGTACGGCCTGAAGATATGACGGGTGGGTTGAAATAATTTTCTTTACCTATCCTTTTCTTTGGGGAGGGAATTATTGTTATTTCATAATATCTATTTCATGTTGTTTTTGAAGTAGTGAAAAGTTTGAACAGGAATTATGATAATCGATAGTTGATGCACTGAAATTCAAATCCCTCTCTTTGACAAATAAGAAGTTACCATACGCTAGGTGAACATTGGCTCCAATTGTATGGACTTACAGTCGGTGCATAGAAAACAAAAAGACGAGTCTAAGCCATTGTACTCGTTTTTTTAAATAACAAAATAAATAAGAGATATGTTACTTTTCAAAATGCATATCTTAGCGCCACTGATGTAGTAGAGAGCAAACTCATAAAAGATATAACTGACGTTTCGGATTTATTGAGAGAACCCAAAACCATCCATCAAAAAACAGAGAAACAAACGGACCTAAGTGATTTTCCTCAATATTAATTTATAGTAAGATGAATAAATTATCATATTTTTTAATTGTTTTATGTTTTACTTTTAGTTCCTGTCAAAACAGTATAAGATTAAATAATGCTGATATTAGAATAAAAAATATCGGTAAAGCATTGGTATTACTAGACACTTTTCAGTTTTCAAAAGCAAATAATAATTATTTGATAAATGATGTTGTTAATGTAGGTGAAGGATTATTTAACGAAATACAAAAGAATAAGCCTTTTCAAAATGTTAAGTATCGTGTGCTTAAAGGCGATATCCCTTTTGCTGGTGAAAAAACAGCGGACTATGTTTTAGAAATCACCAATAATAATACAACCATTAGTATTCGATTAAAATATGATAATGAGTACGATAAATTTCACATACTTGGATATAGTAATAGGTAAACCACTCTATTGGTTAACCATACAAGCACAAACAACAATCTCAAAAAGTTGCTGTTTTTTTTATCTCACTAACGTCGGAGTTAAATCAGCATTAAGTACGAAAGCAGAAACGAAAAATCCTTAACGATTCCCCCACTCCTGCTAGTTCCAAATCAGGTTTCGGCTAAAGTTGCAAAACGAACTAAGAAAATAAAAAAATGATAAATAAATTAAGATTATTTGGATTAATAGTATTGGCGCTAATTACAATAACTTGTAATGCTCAGAAAAAGAATAATCAATCATCTAGCCAATTAAAGAAAAAATTGACCCTGTTTTTAATTTCTAAAAAAATTTTAGAAAAAACAGATAATCTTACTAAGTATTATAAAATGGTTTACGTCACAAATTTAAAAGATAATTCTTTTTTAATCGATGATGGTATTGGGGTTTATGCTGTGGGTGCTTCAATTAGTCACAGTAAAACTTTTCTTTTATTAAAAAATAAAAAAAGTTATACTTTTCGTGAAATAGGAGGATTTCAATCTCTATTGGTAGATATTGTGAATTTACTTTATAAAGACCCAAAAATGAGTGATGAAGTTGTAATGAATTATTTAAATAATATATCTAATTTCTATCGAAGTAATAAGTCTAAAGAAAAAGGTATAAAAATATATGGCCATTAGTTAAACCCGCCCCTACTTATTTTTAATTTGTGACGTACCGGTTAAGAAAACAAAGAGACGAGTATCAGAGATGGTATTCGCTTTTTTGTCCGGTAGGTTTAAGTTTTACCGCTTTATCAAGATTGTCAATTGCCCAAAAATATACTATATTTATCAGAAGGTGACAAAGAAGCAAACCCAATAGTTTATCCGAAGATAAAAGGAGTCCTATCTAGAGCTGTTGAGCAAGTTTTATAAATTAGAAAAAAATGGAAGCTCATTGATGAACGAAATTAATAGTATTAGTGCGAGCAATCCTATATGTGCAAAACTTCTAGAAAGAGTATTTAAAATATTAAAAGCAATTGGTTATAAAAAAATTATGGCAAAGTTGAATTTAGGTGACATATTTGAAATTGACACAAAAAAAGGTAAAGGTTATTTCAAATTAGTTGGCTTTGATAAGCATCATGGAGAATTGATAAAGGTTTATTACAGGTTATATCAAGATGTACCACCTCTGAATGAATTAGAGAATGGAAGTTATTACATATATTTTCCGCTAAAATATGCTTTAAGACAAAAACTTGTGAAACATGTTGGTAATATTGTAGTATCTTCTCAATTTATTAAACCACAATATTGCAGAGAAAAACATATAATTGGAAGGGAATTTTTAGGTTGGTTTATTGTTGACATGAGAACTATGAAAATGAAACTTGTTAAAGAATTAAATAAAGAACAAAAAAAATTATCGCCTTGCGGCATTATTAATGATACTCTTTTGAAAAAGCGTCTAGAGCAAGGATGGAGATTAGAAAATTGGGTTTAATTGTATTCTCCTATTCAATAACAATGGAAGTATTAAAATACTCCTACCAACTAGGTAGTTTTAAGACGCTATCCCGCTTTCAAATGTTAGCAACCTCACTACTGTCCTACCAACAGCTCATACGACTGTTTGGCAATCTCAACTTCTTCATTGGTAGGAATGATAAGTACTTTTACAGGAGAATTCTCCCTGTGTATTTCAGTGAGTTCTTTGGCTCGAACTTCATTTTTTTGTGCATCCAATGCAATACCCAGAAAT
>DRQI01000461.1 GCA_011330545.1 Flavobacteriia bacterium | reverse complement strand
CTGTTCTAATTTGTTTGGTGTCAAAAAAGAGAAACTCATTTCCGGCCCAATAAGAAATTTTATCTACATATTTATACAAAAGCTGTGTACCTCTGTAAAATTGGGGTTTAATGTCTTTAATTACGGTATTCCAATCGCTGTTTTGGTAGACAGCCGTTTTTATTTCTTGCGCAGGATTGTTAATTTGTAAATTAGGGTAATTGATGGTAAACTGCACCGTATGCTTTGAGTTTAATGTAGCAATATCCCTACTTCTATGTACGCTGACACCCACGGTAACTCTAGGCGTGTAGATAATAAATGGCCTGGCAAAAACAAGTTCGTCATCTTCGTTTAAAATGGTAATTACATAGTTGCCGCTTATTTTTATACGGGTATTGTCATTAGGCAGTTGTAAGTTGTAATGTGTATAGGCTTGAAAGGTGTTGAAAGAATCTTCAAAATTGCGAATCCAATCAGAGGAAAATCCGTTAATATATTCTGTAGTTGCCAAACCAGAAGGCTTCCAATTATAGTCGTAGTGCTCTATTTTATAAGTGTATTGTTCTTGGGTAGCATTTAAGTCGTCAAACTCTAAACTAAAACGTTGCCCCAATTTAATAATGGGTACGTAATTATTAGTTAGTTGTGGGCGCAATACAATTGATTTTATAAATTCTGGCGGTTCTACAATAACACTATTTTGAGCCGATACGATTGTTTTGGTAAAAAATAATAAAAAGAGAAAGCACCCTAGCAAATATCTATTTTTACTATTAAAAGAAATACTAATTTTAAAACCTTTCATTTTTATAAGTTGCCCAATCATATTCAAAAGCTGTACCAAAAATATCGGGTATAAAAGTACTAAAACAATTGCAGGTGTGGCGCTATATTATTTAGAATCATTATAAATAATATTTATCCCTTGTATATTGGCGTATAACAAGTACAAAATTTTTAAATTTGCATCGTTTTTGGAAAGACACTAAATCAAATTTTAAATATGTCAACAGACATTCGTATTAAGAAGGGCTTAAACATTAAGCTCGTTGGCGAAGCAGACAAAACTACAACAGAATTGCCAATAGGTAATGAGTTTGCTTTAAAACTAGCAGATTTTCACGGAATTACTCCTAAATTATTAGCCAGGGAAAAAACTATCGTAAAAGCCGGTGAAGCCTTATTTTATAATAAAGCAGATGACCGTATTTTATTTCCTTCGCCTGTAAGTGGTGAGGTTGTTGAGGTTGTGAGAGGAGAAAAACGAAAAGTTTTAGAAATCAAAATCAAGGCAGACAGCACACAAAATTATCACGATTTTGGCAAAAAAGATATAAATACCATGCCTGCTGATGAAATAAAAGCACATTTATTGGCTTCAGGATGTTGGCCGTTTATTAAGCAGCGCCCTTATGATATTATCGCCAATCCTGATAAAATGCCCAAAGCTATTTTTATATCAGGATATGACAGTGCCCCTTTGGCACCCGATTTAGAATATACCCTTAAAGGGAAAGAAGCCGAACTGCAAGCTGCCATTACAGCCTTGGCAAAATTAACATCCGGCAAGGTACATGTAAGTGTAGAGGCAACTACCACGTTGTCACCTTTTATAAGCCTGAGCGATATAGAAATCCATAAAGTTTCAGGGCCGCACCCGTCAGGGAATGTAGGTACGCAAATTAACAAAATCGACCCGGTTAATAAAGGTGAAGCGGTATGGACAATCTCGCCACAAAATTTAGTGATAATTGGCGAATTATTACTAACCGGAAAATTTAATGCGCAACGTGTGGTGGCCTTAACAGGGGCTCAATTTAAAAATCCGAAATATGTTACTGCCATAGCCGGTGCAAAAATAAAAGACATTGTTGCCGATAACCTGAAAGAGGAAAATACAAGAATTATCAATGGCAATGTGTTGACCGGTATCAAAGTAACCGAAGATGGTTATTTGGGATATTACGATTATCAAATTACGGCAATCCCCGAAGGAAATGACTATGAATTTTTCGGATGGGCCAAACCGGTAGCCGATAAAATTTCACCGACAAGGGCATTGACATTTTCATGGCTTTTTCCGAATAAAAAATTCAATTTGAATACCAATACCAATGGCGAACACCGCGCTTTTGTAATGACCGGTATTTATGAAGAAGTTTTTCCGTTTGATATCTATCCGATGCAAATCTTAAAATCTTGCCTATATAAAGATTTAGATGAAATGGAAGCCCTCGGTATATATGAAGTAGCACCCGAAGATTTCGCGCTCACAGAATTTGTGTGTATTTCAAAACAACCACATCAAAAAATTATCAGAGAAGGCTTAGACTTAATGATTAAAGAAATTGGATAATTCTTCATTGCACGAAGTAAAATAATAGCACTTATGAGCTTAAAAAATACACTACATAATTTAAAAGAAAAGTACAAAGGTACCAAGATGGAATCGGGTTTTAACGCCCTGCATACCTTTTTATATACACCCAATGATACCACTTCAAGTTTTGGCACTCAGATAAAAGCTGCAGATGACTTAAAACGTACTATGAATACGGTGATAATGGCATTGATTCCGGTATTGATTTTCGGAATGTTCAACGCGGGTTACCAATCTCATTTGGCATTAGGCGAAATACAAAAAGTATCAGGAGGGTTTTTTAGTCCTGAATTTTGCACATTAGATAATTTTAGCCTTGGTTTTTGGAAAATACTGCCCTTACTACTTGTTTCTTATGGCGTTGGCCTCGGCGTAGAATTTTTATTTGCTACCATAAAAGGCCATGAAGTAGAAGAAGGATATTTGGTAACCGGTATGTTGGTGCCATTGATTGTCCCTATTGACATTCCATTATGGATGTTGGCAGTGGCCGTTATCTTTGGCGTTGTTATCGGAAAAGAAGTATTTGGCGGTACCGGTATGAATATTCTAAACCCGGCATTGACCATCAGAGCCTTTTTATTCTTTGCGTATCCTACTTGGATGAGTGGAGATAAAGTTTGGGTTCATGGAGCGGTAGAGAGAGCTCAAGAAATTG
>DRQI01000460.1 GCA_011330545.1 Flavobacteriia bacterium | reverse complement strand
GCTTGATAAAATTTAAAAAATAAAAAATCTGCAAATCAAAACAATTTGATTGCGGAGAGGAAGGGATTCGAACCCCCGGTACCCGTAAGAGTACAACTCCTTAGCAGGGAGCCCCGTTCGACCACTCCGGCACCTCTCCTGAAATTTTAATGAACGTCACTTTAACAGTGCTTACTTCCCTTTTTGGGAAAGCGGATGCAAATGTATAAATTTGTTATTTTACTACCTAAATATTTGTTATTTTTTTCTTGAAAATTTTACCCGTAAATAGTATTTAAATAAGTTTTAACATTTTAAAGTAATTGTATATAAATAATATGTCATAAATTTATAAGCAACTAAACTAATCAAATTCATCATGATTACACTTACTATCAATGCCAAAGAATATCAAATTGATACAGAGCCTGACATGCCGCTTCTTTGGGTAATTAGAGATGTAGTAGGATTAACAGGAACCAAATACGGTTGCGGAAAAGGGCTTTGTGGTGCCTGCACGGTATTGGTAGACGGCAATCCGGTACGTTCTTGCTTAACACCCGTTTCATCAGCAAATGGTAAAAACATCCTAACCATCGAAGGCGTAGAAAATGAAAATAAAGTACTCCAAGAAGTTTGGGAAGACCTCAATGTTCCCCAATGCGGTTATTGCCAATCAGGACAAATAATATCAGCAGTGGCACTCCTCGATAAAAATGAAAATCCGACCGATGCAGACATCGATGAAGCTATGAGTGGTAATATTTGTAGATGTGGTACCTATCAACGCATTCGTACAGCTATTCATAAAACAGCAACATTAACTAAAACAGAATAGCCATGAACCCTATCCGAAAAATAACGAGAAGAAGTTTTATTCAAAGTGTTGGATTGGCTTCAGGCGGACTGATTATTGCTTGTACTATTCCGTCATCAGATAAAAAAGAACCGATAAAAGCCTTTAACGGAAAAACATTTGAGCCCAATTTATTTATCCAGTTAAAAGATAATGGCCAACTGATATTATTGGCCTCCCGTTCAGAAATGGGCAATGGCGTACGTACCTCACTAACTTCGGTGATCGCTGATGAAATGGATGCCGATTGGCAGTTGGTAAGTGTAAAACAAGCTACCGGAGATGCCAAATTTATGGATCAAAATACCGACGGTTCACGAAGTATCCGGTATTTATTTGAACCCATGCGTAAAATGGGGGCAACAGCCAGAGCTATGTTAATCACTGCCGCAGCCATCAAATGGCAAGTAGATGAATCTATTTTGAAAGCTGAAAATCACTATGTTATAAATACTACTAATAATAAAAAGATTTTTTATGGCGATTTGGTAAAAGAAGCCGCTACCGTGGCCATTCCTGACAACCCGACGTTAAAAGAACGAAAAGATTTTAAATATATAGGAAAAGGCCTGAAGAGTATTGACGGAGCAGGATTTGCCTCCGGAAAACCAAAATACGGGATGGATATCAAACTCCACAACATGAAATATGCTGCGGTAATGCGATGTCCTGTTACCTTCGGAACCGTAAAAAGTTTCGACAAAACCAAAGCCATGGCGGTGAAAGGAGTTATTGATGTAATAGAAATTCCTAAAATAAACAGGCCGTTCGGTACTTTAGGCGGCATTGCTGTAATTGCCGAAAATACTTGGGCAGCCTTTAAAGGGAAAGAAGCCCTAACGGTAGAATGGAATTATGGTGACAATAAAAACTATACCAGCGATGTATACAATAAGATGATACTCGAAAATGTACATAAAAAAGGCAAAGAAGTACGAAATGACGGTAATGTAACCAAAGCCTTTAAAAATGCTGCCCACATTGTAGAAAGTACCTTTCAGTTGCCCCATTTGGTACATGCGCCTATGGAAGTGCCCAATGCCACAGCATGGGTAAAAGAAGACGGAACCTGCGAAGTCTGGGCACCTGTACAGGCTCCGCAGACTGCCAGGAAAGAAGTAGTAGCATTTTTAGATACTAAAAAAGAAAATGTAACGGTCAACGTTACGTTTTTAGGAGGCGGTTTCGGCAGAAAATCAAAACCCGATTTTGTGGTAGAAGCCGTGGCTATTTCAAAAGCTATAAATGCTCCGGCACAAGTAGTATGGACACGCGAAGACGATATTCACCACAGTTATTATCACGCCGTAAGTGCCCAATATATGAAAGGGGCATTAGATAAAAATGGCAACGTTACCGGATGGCTGCACCGAGTAGCCTATCCTTCAATAGCCTCTACCTTTGCACCTGATACAGGCTATGCCGCAGGTTTTGAGTTCGGACAAGGCCTGGTAAATATTCCCTATCAAATAGAAAATGTACGTTGCGAAAATGGCAAAGCCCCGGCACATGTACGAATCGGCTGGTTCCGGTCGGTTATCAATATCATTCAAAGTTTTTCAGTAAATATTTTTGTAGATGAACTGGCAGCCAAAGCCCAAAAAGACCCCTTGCAATTCAGATTAGATTTGATAGGAGAAGATAGAATTGAAAAATCAAAATCAGGATACCATTTTAACAGTGCCAAACTGAAAAATGTATTGAAAAAAGTTGCCAAAAATGCCGAATACGGTAAAGAATTACCTGCCGGCCACGGATTGGGGATAGCCATGCATTATAGCTTTCTCTCATATATAGCTTCCATTATAGAAGTTTCTGTGAACCAAGGCAAGTTAAAAGTACACAACATCCATTCGGTTATCGATTGTGGTACAGCCGTTAATACCGATACCATTGCCTCACAAATGCAAGGAGCGGCGGTTTTCGGAATGTCATTGGCATATTATGGAAAAATAACGGCTAAAGACGGAGCCATTGAACAAAGCAATTACGATAGTTATCAAATGTTGCGTATGAAAGACGTACCTGAAATACATATAGAAATTATAGAAAGTACCGATAAACCTACAGGAGTAGGCGAACCGGGAGTACCGCCCATTGCCCCGGCAATTATCAATGCTATTTACAACGCCACAGGAAAACGCTATTATTCATTGCCTTTAACAGATCATGGATTGGTCTAATTGCTCTTAGAAAACAGCTCAAAATCTGATATTTGGATAGTGCAATTTGTAATTTTATAACACATGAATATTCCGGTTTTAATACTCCTTGCCGGAGGAAAATCTTCGCGGATGGGAACTCCAAAAGGATTGTTGGATTATCACGGCATACCGTGGATAGTAGCGCAAATATTCAGGTATAAAAATATAACAAACCCAACAGTTTATATAGGTTTGGGGTATGATTACGAACACTATTTTGAAGCCGTTCCACAGTTAAAAAAAGCAGCAAGTCAATCGTATTTGTGGAATGGCATAACGATTAAAGCCATCATCAACAAACATCCCGAAAACGGTGCTTTTTCAACCCTACAAGCCGTTTTAAAAGAAATAGATAAAGAGGCAACGGTACTCGTATTGCCTGTAGATGTGCCGCTATTAAACGATAAAGGCTTACAAGCAATTATCAATTGTGAAAATATCATTGTAATACCGGTTTGTGACGGTAAAAACGGACATCCGGTAAAACTGAAACCCGAGTTCTGGAGAACATTAACTACCATTGATATAAAAGCAAAAGAAGCACGGTTAGACCGGCAAATCAAAAAGCAAGAACCTTCATCTGTTTCTTTTCTTAATGTTATGGAAAATTCTGTTTACCAGAATATTAACACAATGAATGATTGGAATAATTACCTGTTAATAACTAAGCGATAAATTAGCCGGGCTAAAAGTTAAGATTTGCCTAGGTTTTGTATTTTTACGCATCCGATTATAGTAAAATAAATAGTTTTAAAATGCCTTCAATACAAGAATTACAAGATTTTTCAACCCAAGTAAGACGCGATATTTTACGGATGGTACATGCCGTTAATTCAGGCCATCCCGGAGGCTCATTAGGATGTACCGAGTTTTTAACCGTACTCTACCAAAAAATAATGACATATTCAACCGATTTTTCCATGGACGGAATCGGTGAAGACTTATTCTTTTTGTCAAATGGGCATATCTCTCCCGCCTATTACAGTGTTTTGGCAAGAAGTGGATTTTTTCCTGTAAAAGAACTCGCCACTTTTAGAAAACTTAACTCCCGCTTGCAAGGGCACCCTACAACTCATGATGGTTTGCCGGGAGTGCGAATAGCATCCGGTTCATTAGGGCAAGGCATGTCAGTAGGTATTGGTGCAGCACAAGCCAAAAAACTAAACAACGATACATCATTAATTTATACGTTGCACGGCGATGGAGAGTTGCAAGAAGGCCAAATTTGGGAAGCAACCATGTATGCCGCCGGAAAAAAAATTGACAACCTAATCGCTACCATAGACTATAATAAAAAGCAAATTGACGGAGCCACAGATGATGTGTTGCCCCTTGGAGACCTCCATGCAAAATTTACAGCCTTTGGCTGGGAAGTGGTAGAAATACACCAAGGAAATTCAATAGAAGCTATCATTACGGGTCTAGATGAAGCCAAATCAAAAACCGGCAACGGCAAGCCTGTATGCGTATTATTACACACTATGATGGGCCACGGAGTTGATTTTATGATGCATACCCACGCTTGGCATGGCAAAGCCCCTAATGACGAGCAATTGGCAATTGGCTTAGCACAAAATCCTGAAACATTAGGCGACTACTAATTACCATACGCAACTCTGTTTGCTCGACGATTAGCGATTGCCATGTTGTAAATTCCCAATGCATAACTATCATCCGTAAAATGCTATGATTTTAGCATTAGAAACGTAACACTTTCCCGAGTTTTCAAGTTGGTAACGAACCGGCGGAAAAGCAGCCCTGAATACTGCCGGGTTTT
>DRQI01000459.1 GCA_011330545.1 Flavobacteriia bacterium | reverse complement strand
TTAAAGATGTGCTTTTGATCTTTTTTCGGAATGCCCATTCCTTCATCAATAACCTTAAAGGCTATTTTCTTTCCGTTTTGGTTAATTTCTAAGGTAATGGTTGTATTCTCAGGCGAGTATTTTATAGCGTTGTGTATTAAGTTAGACAAGGCGAGTTCTAAAATTTTTTCATCTTGGTACAGTGTATATTCATCCATGTTTTCGGGAATGTTTATTCGTTGCCCGTTCTTTAAAAGCATATTGGCATTATAGACCACTTCATTAATTACTTTGCTCAAATTAAAAGTTGTAAACTTATAATTGACCTTACCTGATTCTAAGCGTTCTATAGATAGAAAATCATTTAAGATATTATTGAGGTAATGTACTTTGTTAATGATGGTTTTTAAATGCTTATCCCTTTCATTTTGTTGTCCGCTTAACTTGTATTTTTCTACGAGGATGGCCGAAGTTAAAATTCCGCTTAATGGGGTTTTAAACTCGTGTGAAACAAGAGATAAAAATTTGGTTTTGAGTTCATTCAATTCTTTTTCTTTTTTTAAGGCAGCTTTGATTCTATTTTCTGCCTCAACCCTCTTTTTTATTTCTTTCTTAAAATTAAGATTTAACTTCTTAAGCTGTTTTATGGTATTTCTCAATTCAGAAGTCCTCTTTTTTATCTTTTTTTCTAATTGAGTATTTAACTTTTCAATTTCTTTTTCGGTTTCTTTACGGATGGTAATGTCAATAATAATTGCCATTATATAAGTTTTACCCGAAATACTAAAAGGGTTTAATCCGATTTCTATTGGAAACGCTGTTTTATTCTTTTTTATTCCGTAAAGGTCACGCCCTTGCCCTATATTTCTACTGCTACTATTTTTTATAAAATTAACAAAATGGGCTTTATGGTGTTGGCGGTATTTTTCGGGAATCAAAACCTCTAATGATTGATTGGCCAGTTCGCCAATTTCATACCCAAACATTTTTTCGGCCGACGAGTTGGCAATAACAATATGTTGTTTCATATCAATAACAATAATGCCTTCTGATACAGCCTCAAAAAGGATATTAAAAATATGTTTATTTTGTTGTAGCATTATTGAGTTTATTAGTGATTAATAAACTAAATTCCCTTCGAAAAGAGTATATAAATATACGAAAAATAATGCACTCAGTACGGCTGATATTTATCATAAAATTACAGCTAAATGTATCTTAATTTTAGTTCAAATTTATCTCGTTGTATAGGTTGGGGGTTTTAGTGGAAAATGTGTTGGTTCTACGATATGATTCTAATCCGTAATGAAAAGATGTTAACATTTAAAAATTTTAATATAGCCGATTGGTTTTCATTTTACAGAATTATAGCTGCGCCATTTTTGCTGGCTTTATTGTGGTTTGAAGAACGTGAAATTTTTGTGTGGTTTTTATTAATTAGCTATTCTACAGATATGATAGATGGCTTTTTGGCACGAAAGCTGAAAATTACCAGTGCCAGGGGCTCTCAGTTAGATTCGATGGGAGACCAAATAACATTTGTAATAGGCTTGATAGGCCTGTTGCTTTTTGAATATAATTTTATCAAAGAAAACTACCTCTTGATAATAATTGTCTTTGCCCCTTATGGCATTCAAATGCTCATTGCGTATACTAAATACGGCAAAGCCACAGCTTTTCACACGTATTTGGCAAAGCTATCGGCATTTGCGCAAGGCATTTTTATACTTTCGGCACTATTTTTTCATCCCTTATACGGATTGTTTTATACCATGCTGATATTGGGTGTATTAGAAACAGTTGAAGAGATTATACTCATTTTCATGTATGATAATTGGGCCTCTGATATCAAAGGTGTCTATTGGGCACTTCGAGACAAACGCAGGCAAAAAAATCATTGAAGGATAATAGCTTTTTGTAATGCGTACTTATTCACTTTTTACAATTGTACTTTTATGTATTGTATTGTTGCTTGTTGATATTCTTTCTTTCTATTGGTTACTATCTATCACACAGCTCATTACATTGCCAATTGTAAAAACTGTTATTTATATCGCTTTTTGGGTTTTTACCGTAGGGCTCATATTGTCTATCCTAATTTTAAAAGTTACATTAGACGATATCAATCCGAAACGGAAGCAATTGCTAATTTCTTCATTATTCGGATTAACAGTATCTTCTTTTATTCCGAAATTACTATTTGTACTCATTATTTCAATACTCTATGCTGCGAATTATGTTTTTTCAGAAAAAGAATCTTTAATTATCGTTCCGCTTATCGGCCTCTTTTCGGGGTTTCTCCCTTTTTTTGTAATTCTTTACGGAATATTCAGGTCGTTATACCGATTTAAAATACATCGTATTACAATTAAATTTGAAGAACTGCCCAAGAATTTTACGGGACTGCGATTGGTTCAAATATCCGATCTTCATTTAGGAGGTTTTAATTTTAGGTATCATATTGTAGATAGGGCTGTACAATTAATTAATGAGTTAGATGCCGACCTTATTTTTTTTACCGGCGATTTGGTCAATAACTATGCATGGGAATTAAAAGGTTGGGAGGCTGTGTTTAAACAACTATCGGCAAGAATGGGAAAATATGCAGTCTTGGGAAATCACGATTATGGCGACTACAGCCTGTGGAAATCTTCAACAGAGAAATTAGAAAATAAGATTGCTATTAAAAAGTTTTATGAGAAAATTAATTTTAAATTATTGTTAAATGAATCGGTAATTATCAAAAAAGATACCGATAAGATAGCTATTCTTGGCGTTGAAAATTGGGGGAAACCTCCCTTTAAACAGTATGGAGACCTGCCAAAGGCATTAAAGGGTAGTAGTGATATTCCTTTTAAAATATTGCTGTCGCATGACCCGTCGCATTGGAGTAGCGAAGTAGTACAAAAAACAACCATAGCGCTTACCCTTTCAGGGCACACGCATGGCATGCAAGTAGGCTTTCATCTTAAAAACAAAAAATGGAGCCCTATCAAATATAAATACAAGCATTGGGCGGGTTTGTATAAGCAGCAGCAACAATATCTATATGTAAATAGGGGCATAGGCTGGATTGGATTTCCCGGCAGGCTGGGGATGCGCCCCGAAATAACTTTTATGGTACTCGAGCCAAAATAAATAGTACGCGGTATTTGATTTTACTATCGTATCCAATAAATTTAATCGAAAAGAATTCCTCTAGGCTCTGCCTCGAGCCTGCCAGCCGCAGGCAGGGTTTCCGATTTACCTCTCCTTGGGAGAGGTCGAAACTGCCTTTTGCAGTTTCGGGTGAGGTAAAATACAAAATTTCGGTTTTTGACCCTAAGGTCAAAGCTTGTGTCCTGCTTGACTGGGTATGAAACCAGCGAAATACCCCTATGGCTTGCCTCGGGGATAGTTGGTTTCAAGAAATTTTTTATTTTCTTCGATAAAATAAACCCATATTTTGTGTTATAAATAAACTTAATCGAGTATTTTTGTCACGATGTTGGTTCCGCCTTTAGCGGATGAAAAGGGAATCAGGTGCGTTGGTTTTTGATAAATCGTAAATTGACAATTCCTGAACTGTCCCCGCAACTGTAAGTTTGTACCGATTTACTATCAGTAATAACCCTGATATTTTCGGTATCTCATTGAGATGTTATGAACTTCATGTACCACTGAACGCTGTTGGCGTTTGGGAAGGTGTCATAGCATAAAACAAGTCAGGAGACCTGCCAGCTTCATTTAATTAATACTTTCGGAGGAAAAGTTAGTTTATGAAAATTAGAATTGTTTTCTTTTTTATTACGGTTGTTGCCTACGCGCAAAACGATACGATTCACCTATTGGATGAAGTAAAGCTCTATGGCAATTTTTCTCCTGCAATAAATTCTGGCTACCAAGTACAAATTCTTACAGATTCAACAATTAACAGCAGACAGCAGTCTTTAGGAACACTATTGCAAAACAAAGCCAATTTATATTTTAAGCAAAACGGCTTTGGCATGGTATCGTCAATTTCGTTACGGGGTTCAGGGGCAAGCCACACAGGTGTGTATTGGAACGGTATTGCTATCAATTCATCATTAAATGGCCAAACCGATTTCAGTACTTTCTCTGCCAATAGCTACAACCGGATAGAAATTAGAAAAGGCGGCGGCAGTATTTTATTTGGCAGCGGTGCCATTGGCGGTGCCATCAATATAAGCGATCAAATTATTTTTACCCGTAAAAAAGAAACACAAATCAACCTAGCATTGGCTAGTTATAATACTCAAAAAACCCTAGTTAGCTCACAATATGGCAATCAGTCGTTTTATGCAAAAATGGTTGTAGAAGGCAAGCGCTCTGATAATGATTACCCCTATTTGGGTACAGAATTAGTCAATGAAAACGGAAACTATCAAAATTATCATATAAAAGCCGTTTTAGGATATGTTATCAATTCAAATAACCAATTACACCTATTTGCCACCCATAGCAATAATGATAGAAACTTATCGCGGACACTTACGGCAAGTAGCCGGTCTAAACTAAAAAATAAAGAAAACAGGTTATTATTAGATTGGAAAAATTTTGGAGCCTCTTACAATTCATCCCTAAAATTGGCATACCTAAATGAAGAGTACAACTTTTTTTTCAATAAAGCATCTTCTGATTTTTCCTTTGGCAAAAGCAATAATTTTATTGTAAAATACAACTATACCTATTTCTTTAACAACACCTTAAGTATCCATTCAGGAGTTGAGAATACCTATTCAACAGCTAACGGAACAAACCTCAAAAATGAAGATAGAAATAATGTTGAAGCCTACCTGTTAGTACATCAAAAACCACTAAAGCAATTGCGGTATAATATAAGCCTGCGAAAAGGGTTTTCATCGGTGTATGAAATTCCGTTTATCTATGCGGCCGACTTAAAATATAGTGTTTCGCCACAAGTTGATATCAACGCAAATTTTTCTACAAATTATAGGTTGCCAACGTATAATGATTTGTTTTGGAATCCGGGAGGAAACCCCGATTTATTGGCAGAAGATAGTACCACCGGTGAAATAGGATTTGGCTACCACTCAAAAAAAATAACACTTTCACTGGGTGCATACAGTACTAAAAGTAATAATTTAATTCAATGGAGGCCGGTAACCGGCACTTTTTGGAGGCCGGTAAATGTACAAGATGTCAGTAGTTATGGAGTAGAATTTGATATGGGTATTCAACATCAAATAGGCATTCACCAATTGAGTTTACAAGCAACTTATGCCTATACCGTTTCAAAAGATAATACCTTAGATAAGCAGCTGATTTATGTGCCATTTCATAAATCGAATGCTATTTTAACATATCAACATAAAGGCCTCACCATTAATTTTAACGAACAATATACCGGCAAGGCATTTACCACAACTTCCAATACACAAAGCGTAGCCGCTTTTTGGCTATCAAATATAGAAATCTATAAAACGGTATTAAAACAACAATTAACGGTTGGTTTATCGGTAAATAATTTATGGAATACCGCCTATGAATCCATCGCCTTTAGGCCGATGCCCAACAGAAATTTCGAACTAAATATTAACTATAAATTTTAACATAATGAACAAATTAAAGCTCTTATCAATTTTATTTTTAACCTTACTATTTACCTATTCGTGTAATAATGACGATACGACGGCTCCACTGCCTTTAGGCGATTATGAAAATGGTTATTTTATAACCAATGAAGGCCCTTTTCAAAATGGTTCGGGTACCCTTACATTTGTAGATGATGATGGCACCGTTACCCAAAATATTTATAAAACGGTTAACAATGAAGATTTGGGGAATATAGTGCAATCGATGACATTATACGGCGATAGGGCCTATATAGTGGTTAATAACTCGCATAAAGTAGTTGTAGCCAACAGGTACACTATGGAAAAACAAGGAACCATAGAAGGTGATGATATTCAAAACCCCCGTAGTTTTGTGGCCGTTGGCAATGTTGGATATATCTCAAATTGGGGTGATGCCAGTAATGCTACCGATGATTATATTGCCGTTGTAGATTTGCTTTCTAATACCGTTACTGATAAAATCCCTGTGGGAGAAGGCCCTGAAGATATGTTGGTGGATGGCGATGTAATCTATGTAAACCTTCAAGGTGGTTTTGGCCAAAATAATAAAGTAGAAGTGATTAATATTGACGATAACACTACCGGTACACCCATAACTGTTGGCGATGTTCCCAATACAATTACCAAAGATGCCAGTGGCGTAATTTGGGTTTTGTGTGGCGGTAAGCCGAGTTTTACCGGAAGTGAAACCAACGGCTCACTCGTAAAAATTGTAAATAACACCATAACATCATTTGATTTTGGCGATACAGACCATCCGGCAAATTTAAGTATTGACGGTAATCAGTTGTATTATAACCTTAACGGGAAAGTATATGCTATGTCAACCACGGCGAGCGAATTGCCCACTGCCGAAATATCAGGATTAGATGGTTTTTATTATAGTATGACTACCAATAATGGAAAATTATATGCTACCGATGCAGGAAACTTCGCCAGTGAAGGTACGCTTAAGGTATACAATTTGGCAACCAATGCTTTAGAAACAACTATTACCACCGGAATCATTCCGGGTTCAGTTGTTTTCCAATAGAAGTTACAACTTTTACGTATGTATTGTGAAGTTAGGTGGTTGAGATGAGAAGTTTACGGCTTTTCAGTCTCAGTCACCTTTCTTTTTTAATACGTCTTCAATAAGTTTATAGTGTTTTGATGTGTCGTGAAGGTAATTATATCTCTCTAGCATCCCTAAAGAATTTCCCTTGGCATCTGTTAAAACTATTGTTGGAATCACCTTTTGGCCATATTTCTTTTTCAATTCTAAGTTTTTATCTTTCTGAAGATTTGATATCAAATCAGGCCTGCGAGGTGAATTTACACGGACTAAAATGAAGTTCTTTGCTGCTATTTTTTGGAATTTTTCGGTATAAAAGAAATCTTTATTGAGCATTTTACTAGATTTACTCCAGTCAGAACCCGTAAAATAAATTAAAATCAATTTGCCTTGTGCTGTCGCTAATTTTTTAGCTTCTGCCATATCGGTTTGCCAGTTGAGGTCTATAGATTTTTTTTGGCCGTAAACATTACTAATGGCTATGGCAAAGAAAAGTATGCTGTATAAAAATTGTTTTTTCATTTTTTTATTTGTTTACTCTGTACCAATATTCTGTCCTTCCCAGTAGAGAGATGCCTATATAGCCTCTCAGCTTTAATTTATTATTATTTACCAAGCTAATATAACATTTGTAATACTTGCCATTTTTAGGGTCTAATATTTTACCGTCGTTCCATTCTTTTCCGTCATGTTTTAACCCGTTAAAGAGAACCATTCCTAAAATGGGTTTATTTTTATAGTTGCCTTTACACGCTTCACATACCCTGTTTTCGTCCTCTTTATTGAGAATTTTTATAATTTTTGCGTAGGCTTTTCCATCTTTTTTATAGATTTCAACAATAGATTCCGGCTTACCGGTATCAGCATCTATCGTTTTCCATTTTCCGAAAACTGATTGTGCTTCTATGTCGTTTAGCATCCAAAAGACGGCTATTACAAGTAAGGCGATTTTTTTCATTTTACTGGTTGCATTTCTTTTTTAAGCCGATAATAGTGGCATTGAGTTCAAAACCTAACAATAATATAATAGAATTTAACCATATAAAAAGCATGAGTACTAACAAAGTTCCTATAGAACCGTACAATTCATTATACTGCGCAAATTTCTTTACATAAATACCAAATATTTTAAAATTAACAACTATTAATAATGTTGTTAAAATGGCTCCCGGCGAAAAGAAAGAGATAATTCTTCCTTCTTTGGTACCGAAAAAATAAAACAAACCTACCGTTGTAAATAACATTGCAAAAACGATGACATACCTCCCGATTTCAATCCAGAAGAGGTCATCAGAAACATATCCTTTTTGAGTTAGGTTATGGATGGCAACTTCAAAGTAAATGATTACCGTTACTGTAAGGAACAATAATAATGCCAATACGAGTGAAACCGCTAACGAAACAATGTATTGCCTTATAATTGACCGCGTTTGTAGTTTGTGATAGGTGTACTCAAAGCCTCCAAAGAGCGAATTTATGCCGTTGGTCATCAAAAACATTGACAATACAAACCCAAAAGATAAAAGGCCACCGTATTTATTATTGGCAATATCTTGTAGTACAGCATCTACGGCATCTGAAGTTTTTGGTGGTAAAGCCTGGCTTATAAATTGCATAAAGCCTTCTTGAAACCCATCGATAGGTACATAGGGGATGAGTGTTAAAATAAAAAGCGCAAAGGGGAACAAAGCCATAAAAAAACTAAATGCAATGCCTCCGGCCCTTGAAGTCAATGCCCCTTGTACAATGCCAATGATATACATTTCTAATACGTCATACAAAGACATGCCTTTTAAGCCCGGTACTTTAATTTTTTTAAAAAACCGTACAAACCAACGTATGATAGGTATTTTTAGTAATTTTTCTTCAGTGGTCATACAGGTGTTGGCTTATTTCTAGTTGTAAATCTCAAATCACTATCCTCTTCTCTTCATTCTTCGTTTGTGGGCATCAAACCCGCGCATCAAGATTAGGGTTCCATTTATCTTGTACTTTTAGTACTTGTTCTATAACATCGCGCACACAACCCTGTCCGCCTTTTTTTTGTGAAACATACAATGAAATTTCCTGAATTTCGGGTGCGGCATCTTTGGGGCAAGCAGGCAATGCAATACTTTTCATAACATGAAAATCAGGAATATCATCTCCCATATACAAGACATTTTCAGGACTGATATTATAGCTGCCCAAATATTCATTCAAGGGGTCTATTTTATTGTGGCTTCCTAAATAAATATCGGTAATCCCCAATCCGTGCAAACGCAATTTTACGGCCTCATTAGTACCACCGGTAATGATGCATACTCGAAACCCGTTATCAATGGCTGTTTTCATGGCAAAACCGTCTTTAACATTCATCGTCCGTACCAATTGCCCATCAGGAAAAACAGTGACCTTTCCGTTGGTGAGTACGCCATCAACATCAAAAATAAAAGTGGTTATTTGCGGCATTAATTCTTTATAGCTTTTTTCCATAGGTCTTTAAGATAGATTGGGTTATTAGTTGGTATATTTCTTTGGGTTGGCCTGATAATAATTGTAAATGGGCATTGATGGTTTTGGTATCGTTTCTTCGAGCGGGCCCGGTTTGAATTGCTACCGGATGATGGGTACTTATTTTTTGTGCGGTTTCTAAAATTAAAGGTTGCAAAATTTCAAACGGAATATGGTATTCGTCACAGATATCATTCGCCAATTTATACATAAAATTTACGAAATTATTAGAAAATACCGCGGCAACATGCAAGCGCTTACGTTGGTGTGAATCAATTGTATAAATACGTTCAGAAATACTGTTGGCGAGCTTTTTTAACAGTTGCATATCTCCTTTTCTTTCGGTTTCGAGACAAATCGGAATATTCTTAAAATCAACCGGTTGTTTTTTAGAAAATGTTTGTAAAGGGTAAAAAACACCTTTGTGCCCATTATTTTTTAATGCATTTATCGAGGCACTTCCTGAAGTATGCACTACGAGTTTGTCTTTAAACTTTAGTTGAGATGAAAAATTGGCAATGGCATCATCGGCAATGGCGATGATATACACATCGGCTTCTTTTAAGTGTTGTATGCAGTCAGTGGTATCAACATTTTTTTCGAAAGGTATTAACGACTGTTTTTTTCGGCTGTATACTTGCAGCAGCGTTACCTTGTTCGTTTTTAAAAATGTGCTAATTAAATGTGTCCCTACGTTTCCGGTACCCAATACAATAACTGAAATCATAAAGCGAAGTTACGGAAGTTTTAACGATTTATAATAATGTGTTAAAACTAAAAATAACAAT
>DRQI01000458.1 GCA_011330545.1 Flavobacteriia bacterium | reverse complement strand
TGGTCAATTTGATTGATTACAAAAAGTGTAGGCTTCATGTATTTGTCGATATAATTCCAAATAATTTCGGTACCTACTTCCACTCCTTGTTGTGCATTTAATACAACTACAACGGTATCTGTAACCCTGATAGATGAAATGATCTCACCGATAAAATCATCTAAGCCGGGAGTATCGACAATGTTGATTTTATAATTTCGCCATTCGGTATGTAAGGGGGTTGCAAAGACTGATGTCTGCCGTTCGTGTTCTATTTCGTGGTGATCGGCAACGGTATTTTTTTGTTCTACGGTACCGCGCCTGTTTAGTAATCCTGCCTCGAAGAGCATCGTTTCGGCTAAGGTAGTCTTACCGCTATTATGAGCTCCTACAAAGGCAATATTTTTAATGTGCTTGTCGTCATATATTTTCATAAACTGAAGTTTTTTAGTTAGAAGATATAAAGCTAGGAATATTATACTCTCAAAAATATGACTTTTGTTAGTTTTTTACACCATAATTTTAAAATACTTTTTTAGGCGGCGCTTTTTTTAGGGAAATCCTTGTATGGCAATTGTAATAACCGCAATATAATCAGTAGTTTAAAAGCGCTTTCAATGTTTTCTCAAAACGCTCTTGCGGCAAGTATTGTTTTTCTAATTGCGATACAAAAGGTATGGGAGTTTCGATACTGGCGAGGCGTTTTACGGGAGCATCCAGATATTCAAAACAGTTTTCGTGTATTAATGATGATATGTCACTCGCCACGCCGCCGAATAAAGAATCTTCTTGTACAATAATAGCTTTGCCGGTTTTGATGACCGATGTAAAAATGGTTTCGGTATCTAAGGGTTGTAATGTCCTCAGGTCTATGACATCGGCAGAAACGGTTACAGATTCTAAGGTGTCTAATACCCAATGAACAGCGGCACCAAAAGCAATAATAGTAATATCGTTTCCTTCTTTTAATAACGAGGCTTTGCCAAAAGGCAAGGTATAATAATCGGTTGGTACGTCTTGCCGGATACTTCGATATAAGGCTTTGTGTTCAAAAAACAATACCGGATTCGGGTCGGCAATGGCAGTTGCCAATAAACCTTTGGCATCATACGGAAAAGCGGGATAGGCCACTTTTAGTCCGGGCACTTTTGTAAACCACGCTTCATTGGTTTGGCTGTGAAAAGGCCCTGCCCCTACGCCTGCCCCGCAGGGCATCCTAATGACTACATCTGCCGGCTGCTGCCAGCGGTAATATGATTTTGCCAATAAATTGACAATCGGATTAAAACCGGTACTTACGAAATCGGCAAATTGCATTTCTACAACCGATTTTATTCCTTTGACAGCCAAGCCGTAAGCGGCAGAGATAATGACAGATTCGCAAATAGGCGTATTTCTGATACGCTCTTTGCCAAATTGTTCTACAAAGCCTTCGGTAATTTTAAAAACACCGCCGTATTCTGCAATATCTTGCCCCATAATTACCAAGTCGCCATGTTGTTCCATAGCTTGTTGCAAGCCTTGTGAAATGGCATCTACCAATCGTATATTTTCTGTAATATTATTTGGAGTAATTTCTTGATAATCAAAACTTTTATAAACATTATTTAACTCATTAGTTACATTAGGAATAATGGGTAATTCTTCATTTGCATGTTTCCATGCGGTATCAATTTCGGTACTCAGTGCCTTTTTAATGGCAACAATTGTATCCATTGTCAAAATACCTTCGCGCAATAAGTATTTTTGATAATTGTTAATCGGGTCTTTTTGCGCCCAAGCGGCGGTTAATTCTTTGGGAACGTATTTGATGCCGCTGGCTTCTTCATGCCCTCTGATTCTAAAAGTTTTAAATTCTACTAATACGGGCCGTGGCCTTTTGCGTACACTTTTGGCCAAGGCAGCCATTTTATGATATACTTCTAAGATATTGTTGCCGTCTACAATATGGCTTTCCATACCATAACCTACTGCTTTGTCAGCGATATTTTTACAATTGAATTGTTCTGAAATAGGTGTTGAGAGTCCATACCCATTATTTTCCACACAAAACAACACGGGCAAATTCCATACAGAGGCTACATTTAAGGCTTCGTGAAAGTCGCCTTCGCTAGTTCCGCCATCTCCCGAAAATACGGCACAAACCTGATGGTTTTTTTGCAGTAAATTACCAAGGGCAATTCCGTCTGCTACGCCCAATTGCGGCCCCAAATGCGAAATCATCCCAACAATATTGTATTCTTGGGTGCCGAAATGAAAACTTCGGTCTCTACCGTTGGTGAATCCGTTTTTTTTGCCTTGCCATTGAGAAAACAAGCGGTGTAGCGGTACATTACGAGTGGTGAAAACGCCCAAATTCCGGTGCATGGGCAATATATATTCATCGTCATTTAACGACATTGTTACTCCAATGGCAATGGCTTCTTGCCCAATACCCGAAAACCATTTTGAAATTTTTCCTTGACGGAGTAAAATAAGCATTTTTTCCTCTATCATTCGAGGTTTTAGCATTGCTTTATAGAGTGCTAACAGTTTCTTGTTAGAGGTACTCTTTTGTTGGAAAACCATATACTATTGCATAAAAAAATCTCTTTCAAAAGTATTGAAAGAGATTTAATATTCATAAGAAATTACTTAAATTTTATAATCGTCAAAAATGGCGTGCATCAAACGCTTTTTATCATTGATAACTTCTTCTAAAGAGATGGATGTTTCGGTGCGCAATACGCCCGGAATATCGTCAATCGTAAAAATTATATCTTTCGCATGTTTGGTGTTTTTGGCGCGTATCTTACAAAAAACAGCAAACTTACCGGTGGTTAAGTGTGCTACGGTAACTTCGGGTATTTTATACAAGGCATCGATAACCCTTGAAGTAAAGGATGAGTTTTCTATAAATAGTCCGATATAGGCAATAAACGAATAATTCATTTTGTCATAATCTACTGTTAACGTAGAGCCTTTAATAACGCCTTCGTCTTCCATTTTTTTTACTCTTACATGGATGGTACCGGCGGATACGAGTAGTTTTTTTGCTATATCGGTAAATGGTGTCCGTGCATTTTCGATAAGCATGTCTAATATTTGATGATCGATTTCATCTAATCTAAACTTGGCCATAATTATATTATCTTTGGTTAAATGATAAAAATCATAATTTTTTATCAAAGAAACTAATGAATTGATAATTATTTTTCAATAGTTTTAAAAAAAGACTCTTTATTGTCATAAATCGCGCCTTTTTTGTCGATAATTGTATCGGCATTATAAGCATGTAATTCATTGGCATCATTTAATGTAGGTATAAAAACAACCTCTTTGCCTTTTAGGGTTTCTTTATAGACGATACCTATATCGGCGGTTTTATTGCTTTCTGAAAGAAATACATTTTTATAGAGCACATCCAAATAGAATTTCCGGTTATTAGGAATGTCAAAATAAGTTTTATAATTGTTAAATTTTCCGGTTGCAATATGCTGTAACCCTGCCAGTAAAGCGATAAAGTTATAACTGCGTACTTTTTCTCTGGCATAATCGCCTTTACAATGCCCGGCTTCAATTAAAATAGTGTGGTGCCCGGCTTTTTGAAAATTATCGCCGGTGGCGGTTGGATAAAATTCATCGGTATACCGCCCTATTTGGTTGGGAATGATTGTTTGTAATACTGAGTTCATCGCTGCAATAACCGACATGGTAATTTTTCGCCCTTCGGTAACTGCCCGGCCTTCACTTTCTGACGGTGCTAAAAAGGATAAGGTAGCCGGCAAGGCATCACTGCCTACACTAAAAATGGTGCGTTGGTCATGCAGGTTAAAGCAAAATTGCGGAAGGTATTCTTTTAGTACAGCACGTAAAATGTTACT
>DRQI01000457.1 GCA_011330545.1 Flavobacteriia bacterium | reverse complement strand
GTAAGCCTGTTTATCAATCTAATTTGGTCTGATGTCAATGCCGTTCCTGAAGAGGCAACTACATTTTCGATACCTGTTTGATGAAATGAAATTACATCGGTATACCCTTCTACCAAATAACAATTATCTTCTTTGGCGATGGCTTTTTTGGCGTAATAAATACCGTAAAGGACTTTGCTTTTATGATAAATATCGCTTTCAGGCGAATTTAGGTATTTTGCCGCTTTTTTGTCATTGGTTAAAATCCGCCCCCCAAACCCCAACACACGCCCTGACATGCTGTGAATAGGAAAGATAACGCGTCCTTTAAACCGGTCAAATTGCTGTGTTTCTTTAACGATTGTAAGTCCGGTTTTTTCTAAAAACTCCAATTGGTACCCTTTGGCAAGGGCGGCTTCGGTAAAGGCATTCCATTGGTCTAAAGCGTACCCCAGTTCAAATTTTTTGATGGTATCATCGGTAAAACCTCTTTCTTTGAAATAGCTCAAACCAATGGCTTTTCCTTTTTCTGAGTGTAATAATATGTCATGAAAATAGTTACGGGCAAACTCAGACACCAAATACATACTTTCGCGTTCATTGGCCTGTTGTTTCTGCTCGTCAGACTGAACGGTTTCTTCAATTTCTATATTGTATTTTTTGGCTAAATAGCGAATGGCTTCGGGATACGAATAATGTTCGTGTTCCATTAAAAAAGAAACGGCATTGCCCCCTTTGCCTGAACTAAAATCTTTCCATATTTGTTTGACGGGAGACACCATAAAGGAAGGTGTTTTTTCATCGGCAAACGGACTTAAGCCTTTGAAATTACTTCCTGCTTTTTTCAATTGTACAAAATCGCCAATGACTTCTTCTACACGAGCTGCTTCAAAAACTTTGTCTATGGTGTTTCTGGTTATCATTTACGTTATTTTTATACAAATTAGTCCCCACAGGTTTTTTTGAAACCTGTGGGGACTAAAAGTTATAAATTATGACACCGCTTTTAACTTATTTAGTGTAGAGTTGGTTAGTTTATCTTCGGCGTATTTTTGTGTTATTTTTAATGTTTTTTCATTGGTACTAGGCATTTCAAACATAGCATCAGTCAGCACGGCTTCGCATAATGACCGCAAGCCCCGGGCGCCTAATTTATATTCAATAGCTTTGCCAACGATATATTTCAATGCCTTTTCATCAATAGAAAATTTGATATCGTCCATTTCAAACAATTTTTCATATTGCTTGATAATGGCATTTTTGGGTTCTGTTAAAATCGCCCTAAGCGTATCTGAATCTAACGGATTCATATAGGTCAATACGGGCAAGCGTCCAATAATTTCAGGGATTAATCCGAAATCTTTTAAATCTTTAGGCACTATATATTGCAATAGGTTATCTTCATCAACCTTGTCTTCATTTTTAGAAGCGCTATAGCCTACGGCTTGCATGTTCAACCGTTTGCTGATTACCCTTTCTATTCCGTCAAATGCGCCTCCGGCAATAAATAGAATATTTTTGGTATTTACTTCTACAAATTTTTGGTCGGGATGTTTTCTCCCTCCTTTTGGCGGAACATTTACTACGGTACCTTCTAATAATTTCAATAAGGCTTGTTGTACCCCTTCACCCGAAACATCGCGGGTAATGGAAGGGTTGTCGCTTTTTCGAGCAATTTTATCAATTTCATCGATAAAGACAATACCTTTTTCGGCTTTTTGAACATTGTAATCTGCAGCTTGCAACAAGCGTGTTAAAATCGTTTCTACATCTTCGCCTACATAGCCTGCTTCTGTTAATACGGTTGCGTCAACAATGGCAAAAGGCACATTTAACATTCTTGCAATGGTTTTGGCCAACAGTGTTTTACCGGTACCTGTTTCACCCACCAACATGATATTGCTTTTTTCAATTTCAATAGCTTCTTTATCTTTTGACGGTTTTTGTAACAAACGTTTGTAATGGTTATAAACGGCAACGGCCATTACTTTTTTGGCTTGGTGTTGCCCGATAATATATTCATCTAAGAATTTCTTAATTTCTACGGGTTTTTTTAATGCCAATTCTGCCGAAAGCCCATTCACCGCTGTTTCGGTAATTTCATCTAACACAATACCATGCGCTTGTTCTATACATCTATCGCAAATATGTGCATCTAAGCCTGCTATCAACAAATTGGTTTCAGACTTTTTACGGCCGCAAAACGAGCATTCTAGTTCTTCTTTCTTTGCCATTTCTTTTTCTTTAATTTATAATTCAACGACTCACTACTCTAGATTAAAACTTCAGCTGATTGTATTTATTATTTATCTCTTACTAAAACTTCATCAATCATACCGTATTCTTTGGCTTCATCAGCTTTCATCCAATAATCCCTATCTGAGTCGTCATGTACTTTTTCGATGGGTTGCCCCGAGTGTTTTGAAATGATTTGATACAATTCATCTTTTAATTTCAAAATCTCACGGGCTGTAATTTCAATATCTGAGGCTTGCCCTTGTGCGCCGCCTAGCGGTTGGTGAATCATAATTCGCGAGTGTGGCAAAGCCGAGCGTTTTCCTTTTTTGCCGGCACACATTAAGACGGCTGCCATCGAAGCGGCAATACCGGTACAGATGGTTGCCACGTCGGGTTTTATAAATTGGATAGTATCATACATCCCTAATCCGGCATAAACACCACCTCCCGGTGAATTGATATAGATTGAAATGTCTTTAGACGCGTCTACACTTTCTAAAAATAATAATTGTGCCTGTACGATATTGGCTACTTGATCATTGATTGCTGTTCCTAAGAAGATAATACGATCCATCATTAACCTCGAAAACACGTCGAAAATAGCAACATTCATCTGGCGCTCTTCAATGATATTGGGTGTCAAACCCATCGGATTCATACTACTGATAATTTTATTGTAATAAAGGCTATTGATGCCTTGGTCTTTTATGGCGAATCTTTCAAATTCTTTTCCGTAATCCATGCGAATATTATATTTAATATATTAAGACGGTAAATATACTAACAAATTACTAATTATAGTGGCTTGCTTTAGAATTATGGGTTGTACCATTTTCTAGCCTAAATGAAAAAAACCCTAAAATTTCAATTTTAGGGTTTTCTTTATAAGTAGGTTCCTTACATCTGTTAAGAATAGTAATACTTTATTTATAGACTTCTTTTACAAAGTCATCAAAAGTAATTTCTTTGGTTTTTAGTTTTACATTTTCTTTAAAGAATGTCAATAGCTTCTGGCTCATCAGTTGTTCTGACAATCGTTTTGCTTCGTCTTGATTGCTCAATATCCTACCGGCAATTTCTTCGAGTTCTTTTTCTTCAGGATTCATATTGCCATATTGTGCCATTTGGCTTTTTATAAATCCTTTGGCAAATTCTTTTAACTCTTCAAAGGTAACGTGTAAATTGTGTTCTTTGCTAATTTTACCTTCTATAAGTTGGTAACGTAACCCTTTTTCTGAACGGCTATACTCGGCAGCGGCATCTTCTTCTGATAAGGGTTCTTCTCCGGCAACGGCAATCCATTTTTGTAAAAATTCGGCCGGCAAATCAAATTTTGTATTTTCAATAAGGCTTTCGGTTACCGCATTTAACAATTGTTGGTCTGCTTGTTGCTCAAATTGCTTTTCGGCATCTTCTTTTAATCGGGCCCTAAATTCTTTTTCGGTTTTTACTTCGTCTTTGCCAAATAGCTTATCAAACAATTCTTGATTTAATGCTGCGGGTTCTGTATAAGAAATTTCTTCTATGGTAAATTGCACTTCTATATTCAAATCGTGAACTTCGTCATGCGAAATCCCTAAATGATTTTGCAACAAATGGTCATCTGTAAACAATCCTTTGGTTTTCAATACAATTACATCACCTACACCGGCTCCCAAAAATTTTTTCTGATTGACTTTTCCTTTAATTGTATTTAGTTTAAAAGTAGATTTCTTTTCAATTTCTTTTTCTTCATTTACAAAAGTTCCGGTGAGCGTAGAATTTTCTGCTACTTTATCTTGTGAAATTATCTTGCCATAGCGTTCTGTAATATTAGCTACTTGCCCGTCAATCATTTTCTTGTCGGCAATTATCTTATAATGGGTAATGGCTTTTTTGGGCTGTAAATTTACTTCAAATTCAGGTGCCAAGCCCACTTCAAATTCAAAGGAAAAGGCTTCGGCATCCCAAGAAAAATTTTCTTGGATTTTAGGAAGTGGATTGCCCAAAATATCTAGCTTTTCTTCTACTAAAAAAGTGCTCAGGCTCTCTTGTAATAACTTGTTTACTTCATCAATCATTACCGGTTTGCCGTATTGTTTTTTTACCAAACTCATCGGCACATTTCCTTTTCTAAAACCCGGAATGTTTGCTTTTTTGCGATAATCTTTTAAAATTTCGGTAACTTTATTTTGATAATCGTCTTGTGTAATGTCTATTTTTACAACGGCATTTAATGCGTCAATATTTTCTTTTGTAATATTCATGTTCTTTAAATTTCAAAACTTACGACTGTAAGGGGGCGCAAAATTAGTAAATTTCTGTTATAATACAACTTATGGCTGGTATTGTTTTTTCTCTTTTAAAAAGGAATACAAGATAGATTGGAAAAATGACAGTAACAAACTAAACAGTAAGGCATACCAAAATCCTGAAACATAAAATCCGTCTACCAATTTACCTGCCAACAGTATGATTACGGCATTGATTACGAATAAAAACAACCCTAAGGTAACAATGGTCAGTGGCAATGTAAAAAATATAAATATCGGTTTTACAAAAATCCGTAAAAACCCTAACACAATTGCTACAAATATAGCTGTTAGATAACCGTCAACTCGTATGCCGGGCAATATTTGTGCTAACACTACTACGGCGATAGCGGTGAGTAGCATTTTTAAAATTATCTTCATAATATAATGTTTAAAGGTTGATTTAGTAATTAGTTTTACTGATAAATCAACAATTCAGCTCGTTAAAAGCGATAATTGTGCCAACTTATTTTTCTGTTAAAAACCTGACAACATAGTCATAAAAATCATTCGGATTCTCGGCATGAAGCCAATGTCCTGCATTTTTGACAGTTACAATGGTTGCTTTCGGAAAATGTGCTGTAATCAGAATTTTATCATCATCGGTAATATAGCTTGAATTTTCGCCTTTTAAAAATAAGGTTTCCCCTTCAAATACTGCTAGGGGTGGCAATGCCGTACCAATTTCGTCAATATTTTCTAACAAAGCGGGTAAATTAAACCGAAACCCCAATGTGTCTTTCGTTTTCCAATAGACATTTTTTAGTAAAAATTGCCGGATTCCGTAATCGGAAATATAATTTTTCAACACTTCTTCTACTTCTTTTCTCGTTTTTTGTTTCGTAAAATCAACGGCGCCCAATCCTTCTAAAATCAAATCGTGATGTGTTGGATAAAATTTCGGGGCTATATCTGCCACAATTAATTTTTTAACTTTTTCAGGATGTGTTACCGCTAATAACATCGCTGTTTTTCCTCCCATAGAATGCCCTAGTACATTTACTTTTTCGAGCTTGTAATGCTCTATATAGTTCAACAAATCATCAACCAATACTTCATAATTAAAGATATCGCTATGAAAACTGCGCCCGTGGTTTCGTTGGTCGATTAAATGTACTTCAAAATTTTTAGAAAATCTTTTAGCGAGGGTTTTCCAATTATCGCCCATTCCTAAAAATCCGTGAAGAATTAACAAAGGCTCTCCCGTACCTACTATTTTTGAATGCAATAGGTTCATTTGTGTTGGGTTATTCATTCGCTGCCTGTACATTTTCAAGTTTATACAGATACATATTTATTACATTTTGCAAGCCCAAATACAATGATTCTGCAATCAGGGCATGGCCGATAGAAACTTCTAATAAATTAGGGATATGTTGTGCAAAAAACTGAATATTTGTCAAACTCAAATCATGGCCGGCATTGATACCTAAGCCTAAGTTTGCCGCCAAGTTAGCACTTTCAATATAAGGTTCTATGGCTTTTTCATTGCCTAATTCATATTGTGATGCAAACTCTTCGGTATACAATTCAATCCTATCGGCACCTGTTTTTGCCGCTGCTTCAATAAATGATAAATTAGTATCCATAAAAATGGAAGTCCGAATTCCGTTTTTCTTAAATTCGGCAATTACCTCTGTTAAAAAACTTTGATTTACAATGGTATCCCAACCGGCATTTGAAGTAATGGCATCTACGGCATCTGGCACCAATGTAACTTGGGTAGGTTTTATTTTTAATACCAAGTCTACAAATTTTTTAATAGGGTTTCCTTCTATATTGAATTCGGTGGTTATAACCGGTTGTAAGTCATAAGCATCCCGGTATTTAATATGTCTTTCATCGGGCCTCGGATGAATAGTAATACCTTGAGCGCCAAATTCTTGAATATCAATTGCCGCTTGTACTACATTGGGCGTATTGCCACCTCGTGAGTTTCTGAGCGTGGCAATTTTATTTATATTTACACTTAATTTTGTTGACATGTATGCTATGTGCTTAATGAGAAAAATAGTTGTTACGGCAAAATTACTGCATTTCTCCAGTAAAAAAAATAATTAATATTTTAATAACCTAAGGTAAACTTCCTATAATTTTAGTTATTTTGCAATCTAAATTATGCAAACAACCGATTACATCTCAAATGACATCAAAGCACTCACGGCCAACGATAAGATAGGTGAGGCTAAAAAGTTATTTAATGAGCTTACTTTTACGCATTTACCTGTTGTTGAAAATGATTTATTAATAGGATTGATTGCCGAAACAGACGTACAGGCTATCGATGACGAAAATAAACTATTAAAAGAATACCGTTATACTTTTCAACTATTTTTTACAGATGAGAAAACAAACTGGTTTGAACTTTTAAAAATATTTGCTTTGAACGAGGCTACCATTATTCCGGTTTTAGACGTTCACCAAAAATATATCGGCTACTATGAACTCACTGACATCTTACACATTTTCAACAACACCCCTTTTTTAAGTGAGAGTGGGGCTATCTTAGTAGTGTCAAAAGAGATACAGGAATATTCTTTTAGTGAGATTGCACAAATTATTGAGTCTAATGATGCACGGGTATTAGGGGCTTTTATTTCAAATAGCACCAAAGAAACGGTTGAAATAACCATTAAGTTAAGCGACCATGACCTCAATAATACCATTCAAACATTTAGAAGGTATAACTATTCTATATTGACTAGTTTCCATTTGGATGAATACTTGAACACGTTGAAAGAACGCTCAGATTACCTCCAAAAATATCTAAATATATAGACGGTATGAAAGTAGGCATTTACGGACAATACTACAAAGGCGAAGCGGTAAGTTATATTGAAATTTTATTGAATACGCTCGCTAAAAAAGGCATTGACGTGGTCATTGAAAAGAATTTTTACAATCTTATAAAAATCAATAACCTTCCTGAAAAAGAGTATGCAACTTTTAAAGACTATACTGACTTAGACAACTCTATTGAGGTACTGTTAACAGTAGGTGGCGATGGTACTTTTCTCAGGGCTGTTACATATGTTAGAGATTTAAACATTCCGGTTTTAGGTATCAATATCGGCCGTTTGGGATTTTTAGCCACTATACAAAAAGAAAATATCCCCGAAGCTATTGATTTATTGCTCACCAAACAATATGAGGTGAATGAACGCAGTTTATTAACGGTATCAACAAATTATAAAAATACAGACCTTTCGGAAATCAATTTTGCCCTGAATGAAATTTCTGTAAGTAGAAGAAATACTACTTCTATGGTCACGGTAGAAACCTATTTAGACGATGAATATTTAACATCGTATTGGGCAGACGGCCTTATCGTAGCGACCCCAACGGGCTCTACGGGATATTCCTTGAGTTGTGGCGGGCCGGTAATTACACCTCAAACCAAAAGCTTAGTATTAACGCCCATAGCACCGCATAACTTAAATGCACGGCCGCTTGTAATACCCGATAATACGCATATCAAACTCAAGATTATAGCTAGAGAAAAACAAGCCTTATTATCTTTAGACTCAAGAATTACTACCGTAGAAAGCAATACCGAAATATTCATTAAAAAGGCTGCATTTACCTTAAAAACTATTCAATTAAGCCAACAAACTTTTCTAAAAACACTTAGAGAAAAACTTCTTTGGGGAGAAGATAAAAGAAATTAGTGCAAAAACCGCCTGATAACTTAAGGCTCTTTACAACAATATTTTACCTTAAAAACTGTTTATCAAAAAAGAGGATTCTAATCCTTTAAAACCTCATAGATTTAATTATATTTGCAAACCATTTTTACCATGAAAAAACAGTTTTTAATTTACATATTTGTGTTCACAACATCAATTGTTTCTGCGCAGTTATTCGAAGCAGGTGCTTTTTTAGGTGGGAGTAACTATATAGGTGATATTGGTTCAACTATCTATATTAATCCTAATAGAATTGCCGTTGGGGCTGTTGCCAAATTTAATTGGACACCTAGAATTACCTTTAGGGGCACTGCAATTTACACCCGTTTACACGCCGATGACAGCAAAGCTGAAAGTTCGTTTAGGCGAAATAGAGTACCTCAACTACAATTTAGAAACTCTATTATTGAAGCAGCAGCCGGAATTGAGTTTAGTTTTTTTAAATATAGCTTATCAAAAGTAGGCTATACGCATACACCTTATATTATTGCACAAATAGGAATTGT
>DRQI01000456.1 GCA_011330545.1 Flavobacteriia bacterium | reverse complement strand
TAAAAACGATTTAAAACACTATTTCGCCCATGAGAAAAGCGTGAGGTTTTATGCAGAAAACCAGCTCATTTCTACCAAAACATTAAACCTTGCCGTGCGGAAGATGATTGATAAAAGTGCCAAGCAACTTATCGATGAATATAGGGTATTGTTAGCCAAAAGACTGTTGGCAAATACCCATCTCACCACCGCACAAATTTCTTTTCAGTTGGGTTTTGACGAACCTACTAATTTCACTAAATTCTTTAAGAGGGTAGAAGGGCTTTCTCCGATACGGTTCCAAAAAGGACTAAAAAATACAGTTTTATAACTGTTTTTAACAGGTAAGGTTTCATTTTTACCATACATTTTCCTTTTTATACCTTTCCCAACAATTGTTTCCCGATTAATTTTGTACCGTTAATAATACTAAAAATATGGTAAAATCAATTTTACGGAGTTTGGCAATAGCAATAGTATTATGGTCTTGTGCCACTTCACAAAAAGAATTATTAGTAACTAATAAAAACACAAAAACAATGAAAGCAAAAAGTAACAAAGAAAAAGTTATAGCACTCTTAGAAAGTATTGAAACCGGTGATACTATACCCGTTTCATATATCAACCACAATAAATACATACAACATAATTTATCGGTTGGCGACGGATTGGCCGGTTTTGGCAAAGTACTGAGCCAATTGCCAAAAGGAAGTGCTAAAGTATCGGTTATCAGGGCCTTTCAAGATGGCGATTATGTATTTACACATACAAAATACAATTTTTTTGGCCCCAAAGCCGGATTTGATATTTTTCGTTTTGAAGACGGGTTGATTGTTGAACATTGGGATAACCTTCAAGAGATTGCAGAAAAAACCGTTTCGGGGAGAACCCAATTTGATGGCACTGTCATTATTGATGGCCTTGAAAAAACAAAACAACATAAAAAACTGGTAAAAAGATTTGTTGATGAGGTTTTGGTAGGCAACAATCCTACCGAAATTGCCGAGTACATTTCTACCGAACAATACCTGCAACACAATCCGAAGGTAGCAGATGGATTGGAAGGTTTAGGAAAAGCCTTAGAAGAGCTGGCAAAAGCCGGAATGCCCATGAAATATACCAAAAATCATTTTGTGTTGGGTGAAGGTAATTTTGTATTGTCAGTATCAGAAGGCGAATTTCTAAAAAAACACGTAGCTTTTTATGATTTGTTTAGAATTGAAAATGATAAAATTGTAGAACATTGGGATACCATCGAGGTAATTCCTGAAAGGGCGGCATGGAAAAATAATAACGGAAAATTCTAGCCAAAAGCAATAGGCTTATCACCTTTAGGAATTTTTACAATATGATAAGGTTGGGTGATGACAGATGTAGCATCACCTTGTTGAAGGTTTTCTATTTTGACAAAAATAGTAGTTTCAAATTCAATGATACTCGTAATGTCAATGCTATGCCCTCCATTGGGTTGAACCGCGTCAAATACAGCAATAACGGTAAAGTTGTCAAAGTCTATATCGGTTTCTGTAAAAGTATTCGATACCGTATTTGCTGTATTCATCTTATCTAAAAGTTGATTCCACGTTGCAGTATCCCTTATAACCATATTTTGTTTATCAATATTCTCGGCACCGTTTCCGAAAAGGTTTCCTTTGCCAATGAGTGTAGCACTAATCGAAATAGCATTAAAATTTTGATTCTCAATAGAGCAACCGGTAATGACTTCTAATAAAACAAATAAAATGAAGGCTCCATATTGCTGTTTCATACTTTTACAATTATTGTTTATATAATTTAGATGTATTGGTTTTGTAAGGGTTGCGCTATGTGGCTCAAAAAATAATAGTTGGGCTCCGGCAAATATGTTGACAATAGCCGCAAAGCCGGCTAAGAAGGTACTAAAGACATTAATAATCAATTAATTTAATAGAAATGTCAATCCTATTGTTGGGCCTATGCCACTGTATAAATTAGTTGACTTCCTAGAAGTTATATTGGTAGTATTGATATATGGAATGATTAATTCGAGCCCTATTTTTTCATTAAAATAGTAATTCCCTCCAATACCGATATTCAATACTGAAATTCCGCCGCTTAAATTATCAAATTCGGCAATTCTAAAATTACTATTATCGGGGCTATACTTTATCGTTCCTAATCCAAAACCAATTTCGGCAAATAATCGAACCTTCTTTTTATTTACAAAGTTATTTCTCAAAACGGGTGTAATGGCATACGAATTATAAAAAGCATCAATAGTAGCGACTTTCAAATTGTTAAATGTAGCATAGGTAAAATTTAGTTCTATTGAAGTCTTCTCAGAAATATAATATCCAATTGAAGGTTTTAGCACATATCCGTTTATACCTGAACTAAATTCATCTGACGAGCCAAAAAGCGGCAATGCCGAAATGGTAAATTTGATATCATTTTTTGCTGATTGGCTGAAAGAATTGGCCCATCCAAAAAGTAAGAATACCTGAATTAGAATTGTGATTTTTTTCATTTACGGATTTTTTTTACGATGAACTCATCTTGACTTTTTGTGGTCAGCCGAAAGTAAGTTCTATACGATATACTATAACACAGATGATTAGAATTTAACTGAGTTGCTTTATAAAAGGCAGATTAACATTCTGTTAACATGCCTCATTAAGAATTATAAAAATCAAAGCCCTCTATAATCAATTCGGCCGGAGCCGTGGCATTGATACTAAAATCAGCAACATTTTTCAGTAATATATAACGAACAGACCCGTTAATATTTTTTTTATCGTGTTTCATTAGCCCTAAAATTTCAGGATAATGTTCCGTAGCAATTTTAGTAAGCCCAAATGTATTGTGTATATATTTTTTCAATGAGGTTACTGTTTCTAACGGAAAATTATAAAGTTTATGCGATGTATAGGCTTCGATAACCATTCCAATCGCAATAGCTTCGCCGTGGGTTAAATTTTGCAGGCTTGGATGTTCTAAAAAATACGACTCTATAGCGTGCCCTACGGTATGCCCATAGTTTAAAACCTTTCTTAAATTCTCTTCTTTAGGATCTTTCAATACAACAGTATTCTTAATAGAAACCGACTTATGAATGATTGCATCCAAATTACGAGCGTCTTTCCAAGAATCATTTAGAATATCCTGTAAAAGTTCAGGGTCAAAGGTCAGTCCGTATTTGATAATTTCGGCAATTCCCGAACGCATTTCACGTTCAGGAAGCGTTGTCAAATAATCAGTATCTATGATTACCATTTCAGGATTGGAAAACAATCCTATTAAATTTTTTAAATTATCTAAATCAACACCTGTTTTACTGCCTACCGAGGCATCCACCATACTTAATAAAGTAGTAGGGATATTGATAAATTTGATACCTCTTTTAAAAGTAGAGGCTACAAAGCCTCCCAAATCAGTCAACATGCCGCCACCCAAATTAATTACCAAACTTTTTCTGTCGGCGCCTAATTCGGTTAATTTTTCCCAAACAGCAACAGAAGTCATAATATTTTTATGTGCTTCTCCGGCTT
>DRQI01000455.1 GCA_011330545.1 Flavobacteriia bacterium | reverse complement strand
TTTTGACCTTAGGGTCAAAAACCGAAATTTGGTATTTTACCTCACCCGAAACTGCAAAAGGCAGTTTCGACCTCTCCCAAGGAGAGGTAAATCGGAAACCTCGAGGCAGAGCCTAGAGGAATTCTTTTCGATTAACTAATTATAAGTTCTAATAGTATGTATTTATTTCTCTCCCCTATAATAACAATAGGTACCTGTTTTGGTGTCGACATGGCCTGTTTCTGTTACATTTTTAAAACCACATTCTGAAATATAAACAGGCAATAGGCCTTCGACATTTTCTTGAGTAGTTTTAAATCCATCTATAAGTTGAACAACATAAAAGAGAAATCTCCTATATGCTGAACTCGGTTTTCCCCAATCTCCAATAATTAACTTGCCATTGGGTTTTAAAATCCTATGTATTTCTTTCAAACAATGTTTTTTAACTTCTGTGTCTAACTGATGAAAAACCAATGAGCTAAATACTTTATCAAATATATTTGATTCAAAGGGAAATGTACCTCCATCATATAAAACAAGTGGAATTTCTAAATTCTCAGATTTCAACTTATTTTCTGCTATTTGTTTTACTTTCGGGTCTATGTCTAAGCCTATAAATTTAGTTTTAGGGCTGCCATGCATGGCAATTATTAAATTCTGCGCTGTACCAAAACCAAATTCAAGTACTTTTTCATTTTCTTCGGCTGCTACTCTTTGAACCAGTTCCTTTCTGAATTTTTTTTCAGGCATTGTTACCTTGATAGCAACATCATAAAATATTGTTAACCAATCATATCCCAATGCCGGTATAAATTTTTTCTTATTTGATTTAGTTACTATCATTAAACTCACTTAAACTTCACCTTATTTTAGATTAATTTTCCGCAATCGCAAGGAATTTGCTATTACAGAAACGGAGCTAAAACTCATCGCTGCTGCTGCAATCATAGGCGACAATAATACCCCAAAAACCGGATATAACAATCCTGCGGCGACAGGAATACCTAATACATTGTAAATAAAAGCAAAAAATAGGTTTTGTTTGATGTTTTTCATGACTGCTTTCCCCAAGTTTACCGCTTTTACAATACCCATTAAATCGCCTTTTACCAAAGTTACTTCGCTGCTTTCTATCGCCACATCGGTACCTGTTCCCATGGCAATGCCGATATTGGCTTGTGCTAATGCCGGTGCATCATTGATTCCATCGCCGGCCATGGCGACTATGTTGCCTTCGGCTTGTAATTTTTTAATAACATTTAATTTGTCTTCGGGCAAACACTCGGCTTGAAAATCAGCCAACTGTAATTGGTCTGCCACTGATTTTGCCGTTAACTTATTATCGCCTGTTAACATAATTACTTCAACACCTTCTGCTTGTAACTTTGCAATGGCTTTTTTACTGGTTTCCTTAATAGCATCAGTAATGGTTACATAACCTTCTACATTACCGTCTACCGAGATATAGGATACGGTTTTACCGTGCTCTTGTTCTGCAATTACATTGTTTTCAATTTTTTCAGAAAGGGTTGCTCCTACTTGTTCCATTAATTTTTTATTACCAATGGCGACTTTCTTTCCATCAACAGTTCCTATAACACCTTTTCCCATAACGGCCTCAAAATTGTTAGATTTTTTTAACGAAACTCCTTTTTCTTTACCGAACGTAACGATGGCTTCTGCCAAAGGGTGTTCGCTATATTGATTTAAGGAAACAATACTTTCTAACAATGTGGCATCATATTCACCGGAGGCATTTACCACTTTTTCAACAGATGGTTTTCCTTCGGTTATCGTTCCTGTTTTATCAGTAATTAATACGTCTACTTTATTGAGGTTTTCTAATGCCTCGGCATTTTTAATCAGCACTCCGTTTTGTGCACCTTTGCCTACACCTACCATTACTGACATGGGTGTTGCCAACCCTAAGGCACAAGGGCATGCAATAATTAATACGGCTATTGCATTTACAAAAGCGTATACCATAGCCGGTTCGGGGCCAAAATAACGCCAAACCATAAAAGTAATTGCGGCAACCAAAATAACGATGGGTACAAAATATTTTGAAATTTTATCAGCTAATTTTTGGATGGGTGCCCGTGAACGACTGGCATTATTGACCATTTGTATGATTTGAGACAATAGAGTTTCTGAGCCTACTTTTTCAGCGGTCATTACAAAGGATTTATTTCCGTTAATAGTTCCTGAGCTTACTGTATCGCCAACTTTCTTATCAACAGGAATCGGTTCGCCGGTAATCATACTTTCGTCAATATTACTATGGCCTTCGGTAATTTTTCCGTCAACAGGAATTTTATCGCCGGGTTTTACGCGCAGTAAATCGCCTTTTTTAATGGAGTGAATTGAAACCACTTTATCACCATCCGGAGTAACCAACGTAGCATCGGTAGGTGCTAATTTTAACAATTCTTTAATAGCACCGCTGGTTTGGCTATGTGCTTTGGCTTCTAATAATTGGCCCAACAAGACCAAGGTTAAAATAACGGTTACAGCTTCAAAATAAACAAATACGGTACCACTTTCGGTTTTAAATTGATCGGGAAACACATCGGGAAAAAGTAAGGCAAAAACGCTGAATAAAAAGGCTACGCCCGAACCAATCCCTATCAACGTGAACATATTCAAATTCCATGTGACAATTGATTTATAGGCGCGTTCAAAGAACATCCAAGTCGCATAAAATACTACGGGAAGTGACAATACAAACTGAATCCAGTTCCACGTAATTTGATTAAAAATTTTTGCCAATGGGTTTCCCGGTATCAATTCACCCATGGCAATAATGAAAATCGGTACTGTAAAGAGTACTGAGATTTTCATTTTATTTAGAAGCTTTTGATAGGTTTTATCTTCTTCGCTTTCGGTAGGTTCTATGGGTACTAAATCCATTCCGCAAATTGGACAACTACCCGGCTCGTCGCGAATGATTTCGGGATGCATTGGGCAGGTATATTGTATTGCTACTTGTAATTTTGGCTGTTCTATTAAATCCATTCCACAAACCGGGCAGCTTCCTGCTTTATCATATGTTTTTCCTGCCTCGCCGGCAGGCGGGTCACCTTCACAGTGCATGGGGCAATAGAAAATACCGTTACCTGCCTGTTCGACAGGCCGGCCTTCCACTGGTTTTTTGGCTTCTGCATGTTTTTCATGCCCCGGCATTTCAATAGTATAATGCAGGCCTGCTTTAAGCAAGGTTTCTTGTAGTTTTTCTAAAGATACATGTGAAGTCATCTCAATAACTACGGTTTCTTCTTTTAGGTTTGCTGTTACTTTGGTAATTTCTTTTAAATTACCTAAAGCACTTTCTACATTGGTTTTACAGCCCGTACATGTCATTCCTGTAATTTTATAGGTATGCTTCATGTTTTTGCTTTTATGGCTATCTGGCATTTCTATGGTATAATGCAAGCCTGCTTTGAGCAAAGTTTCTTGTAGTTTTGCTAAAGACACATGTGAAGTCATCTCAATAACGACGGTTTCTTCTTTTAGGTTTGCTGTTACTTTCGTAATTTCTTTTAAATTACCTAAAGCATTTTCTACATTGGTTTTACAACCTGTGCAAGTCATTCCTGTTATTCTGTACGTATGCTTCATGTATTTTTAGTTTTAAATTATTGTTGTAAAAGTCTTTTAATTACGGCTATATTTTGTGCATAATTTTGATGAAATCATATAAAATTTAGTCGGTTTTTTCTATTTGTTTGTCAGGAACTACCCATAATACAGCCACAATAATGTAACAAAGCATTGCTATTACATGATTATAGAATGAAAATACAATCCCTGCAATATACAAGGTAATTGAAACGAGTTCTTTAATACTTGTTCCTTTTTTAATCTTTAGCGCACAATCATATTTATGCGCCCTGACAATTACATTTTGTAAAACAGTAAAGGCAAAAGCACACATTAACAATACAAAACCATATAAAGACATGGGTGCCGCACCAAAATGATGTTCACCCATCCAAGAGGTTGTAAATGGTATTAATGATAACCAAAATAATAAATGAAGGTTTGCCCATAAAACATTGCCATTTACTTTTTCTGATACTTGAAATAAGTGGTGATGGTTATTCCAATAAATTGCCAAATACACAAAACTTACCAAATAGCTAATAAAAACCGATAGTAATGGCTTTAAGGCTTCAAAAGTAGGTTCTTCGGGTACTTTAAATTCTAATACCATTATGGTAATGATAATGGCGAGAACAGCATCACTAAAAGCTTCTAATCTATTTGTGGTCATACTTAACAGTAATTGATTATTATAAATTTAATTTTGGTAATTTGATTATCACTATTGTTATTTTTTTTGCTTATTTTAATTTTTGAAGAATATTTTCTATATCTTGTTTTTATTCTCTTGATGTTGAGAGTGTTTATCATTTCTATGATTGTGTAATCTGTGTAGCATCAATAGATGGCAAGCGAACATTACACTTATAAATATAGATATAGATATAGATAAATTACTTTCTATCCCAAATAAAGGTGCTAAAAATATAAATAATAGTGGTAGCCCACAACCGATAATCATTTTCAACCAGTAATTTTTCATGAGTTTACAGTTATTATTTTAGATTTATAATTTGTTAGATTTTACTATTTTTCTCCAAAAGAGGTGTTCATACATTCCAGACCAATACATCCCAAAAGTAAATGCGAAGGCTAGCTCTTC
>DRQI01000454.1 GCA_011330545.1 Flavobacteriia bacterium | reverse complement strand
GATATAAATCATGGCAATGCCAAGAATAATTAATAAGATGGCGGCTGTTGAGAGCATACTATTTTTATTCATTTGTCTATGGTTTTAGATTGTTATCTTCATTTATATTCAGCGGTTTTTGTCGGTATGGGTGGCGGGCCTTCGGGTATAATGGCTTTGTACACTTCATCACCTTTTCGCTGTTTATATTCTGCTTTTACTTTTTCTACTAATTTTTTATTTGTAAATAAATCTAGCATCGTCATCGCCATGGCATTCGATGCGTATAACATCCCTTTATGGCCGATAGACATGCCACCACAGGCAACTACGGCCCAAGAATGCCAAGGAGTGTCTTTTGGAGCGGTGGTAACACTCAAATTGATATTGGCAACATTCCAACTCACATCTCCCACATCGGTAGACCCGCCTCCGGGATTTTCTTTGGTAGCTTCCAATGGCTTTATAGTACTATCCATGCCTACTTGTGGTTTTTGGGTAGCTTCCTGTATTTTTTTACCGAAAGCTATTTCTTCATCGGTATAATCAATAGGCCCCAATAACTCTAAATTTTTTTGCAAGATTTCGCCGCCGGTTCTATTGACAAGCACTTCGTAAATTCCTGATATCAATGAAACTTTATAGTCTACATCAGCCATTATGGCAGCACCTTCAGCCATTTTCATCACCCGTTTGTATACCGGCATCATTCCTGACCGTTTGGTATCGCGTACACGCATCCATAATCGGGCATAATCAGGCACTACATTGACTACTTTGCCGGCATCTTGAATATGGTAATGCATTCGCACGGTAGGTTTTACGTGTTCGCGATAATAATTGATTCCGGTAGTATACAATTCTAAGGCGTCTGCAGCACTTCTTCCGTTCCAAGGGTCTGCCGAAGCATGTGCCGCTTGTCCGAAAAATTCAACTTTAAAATCAACCAATGCTAATGACGATTGTACGTCGGCTTTTATTTTTGCCGAAGGGTGCCAGCTGATATTTACATCTACATCATCCCAGAGGCCGGCGCGTACCATCCATATTTTTCCGAAATATTTTTCTTCAGAAGGCGTGCCGAAGAACTTAATAGTACCTTTGATTACCCCTTGTTCCATCAATTCTTTAATGGCGATGGCGGCTCCTAAACTGGCAGTACCGAATAAGTTATGGCCACATCCATGCCCGGGAGCTCCTTCGGTAGTAGGATTTTTAGTAGGCGTTGCTTGTTGCGAAAGTCCCGGCAAGGCATCAAATTCACCCAAAACACTAATTACCGGCTTGCCAGATCCATAGGTAGCTACAAAAGCTGTGGGGATACCTGCTACGCCACGTTCTACGGAAAAGCCATTTTTTTCGGCGTAGTCTGCCAATAATTTTGAGGAGTTGCTTTCTTCAAAAGCCGTTTCGGCATAAGCCCAAATTTCATCGCTAATCTTGATTAAATCGGCTTTGTGCTTTTCTACAGAGGCTGTAATTTTAGCTTTATTTTTTGGCAGTTTTTTCTGTTGGGCATTGAGGTGTAGGCTCAGCATACAGCATAGCCCCAGTAGGAATAGTTTTGTTTTCATTATTTTGGGAATTTGAATGTCATTAAATTTACAAATAAATATCGAAATAATAAATTGCTATAATAGTGCCTCTTTTAAAATCGTTACCGGATGCTTCGCAACGCGTTTGGTACCGTCATAAATCTGATGGCGGCAACTGGTACCCGCTGCACTAATGGTGGTATTGGCATCAAATTTCCGGATTTTAGAAAATAACGATTGTTCGCCTACCTGCATACTCAATTCATAATGTTCTTTTTCGTAACCAAATGACCCTGCCATCCCACAGCAGCCGGAGTTGATGATGGTTACCTTATAATTTACAGGAAGGTTTAACATGCTAAATGTAGCTTCGGTACTCGACAGGGATTTTTGATGGCAATGCCCGTGAATTTTAATGGTTTTTGAAGTATTGCCAAATTGATTGGGAGTGATGGCTCCCAACTGAATTTCATGTTGGATGAACTCTTCGATGGTAAACGTATTTTCGGCAATGTTAGTTGCCGCTTTCTTATCATCAGCCAACCGGAGGTATTCATCCCTAAAAGAAAGTATTGCCGAGGGTTCGATGCCCAGTAAGGGCGTTTTTTCGTCTATAAGTTCTTTAAAAATGGCGATGTTCTTATCAGCGATGACTTTGGCCTTGTCTAAAAAGCCTTTTGAAATATGGCTGCGGCCACTTTCTTCGCTTTTAACCAGATTGACACAGTATCCTAGTTTGTCTAATAATTCGATAGTATCTATCCCTACTTGCACATCGTAAAAGTTGGTAAATTCATCGCAAAAAAGCACTATTTTTTTACAGTTGTGATGGTTATTTTTAAGGCCTGATTGGTGTTCTTTATACCAACGGTACAACGTTTGTTTTGCTAGTTTGGGTAATTTTCTTTTTAAAGCAATGCCTAAAATAGACTTTGTTAATCTATTGTCAATAAGTAAATTAGTTACTGAAGGTATTTTACTTCCTATCTTATTGTATTTTACATTGTCAGCAAAGAGTTTGGTTCTTAGCGAAGGCGGGTTTTCTTTTTGATATTGATATAAAAACTCGGCTTTAAAACTGGCCACGTCAACATTGCTAGGGCATTCGCTGGCACAAGCTTTACAGCTTAGGCACAAGTCAAAAGCCTCTTTTAATTCGGTATGATTAAATTTATTAGGTTTTTGTGAGTTGGTTAAGAATTCGCGTAAGGCATTGGCTCTGGCACGGGTAGTATCCTTTTCATTGCGGGTAGCCCTATAACTTGGGCACATCATGCCTCCGGCTTGTGAAGTTTTCCTACAATCGCCAGAGCCATTACATTTTTCGGTTGCGCGTAAAAGGCCTAAAGAGTCAGAAAAATCGAGTAGGGTTTCTATTTCAGGCTCGAT
>DRQI01000453.1 GCA_011330545.1 Flavobacteriia bacterium | reverse complement strand
TGCATCTTTTACAAAACCGTTGACGAAAAAACCTTCTTTTTCATTGTGTAAGCCTCTTATTTGTTGTGTGCAATACGCTCCGTAAATATGGAGTTGGGAGGCGGGTAATTGTTTGTGAATTAAGGGCCAAATGACTCTTTTTAAATACAACACGGCATCTACATTGGGCGCATGTAAAAAGTTGCCGATACTCATAAAATGCTGTCGCTTTTCAAAAGGTATAAAGTTCTGAGCTTCTTTATCTTGCAAATTATCCAGTAAAAACGGCAAATGGTATAAGAGTGATGGGGCAAGCCTAAAAATACCCATGAGTAATTTCATTTCGTAAGTAGAGATAATTAATGATAAATCGCAACGGTAAATACTGGCAATTTCGCGTTTGGCAATATCGGCACCTAACAAATTTTTCATTTCAAATGCCTTGTGGTGTTTTATGGCCTGATGCCGTACCTTGCGCAAACAATGCAAGTCTTCAGTATCTAAAATCCGCAGGGCCTTAGGACAATGTTCTGCAACGCGCCAGCCGAATTGTTCTTCACTGATAAACCTGTCGAAAACAACCACGTCGGGTTGTAATTTTACGATAAAATCATCAAAACTGCTATTGTTTAATGCTATGATGGTTTTGTTGACTCCCAATGCCTCTAAATTGTCAGAATGCGTATTCTCAGGTGCCGTACCGGCAAAAAATAATGCATAGCGATACTGTTTAAATAAAGTGAGTAACTGCATCATCCTACTACCCGCTGCCGTTGAAACCGATTCAGGAAAAACCAATCCGATAAATAATACTTTTTTCACTAATTTTTTTCTGCTAAAATAAGGGAATATTTATTAGCCAAAAAAATAAACTTTCAATAATTTTTGAAAGTTCAAAAATATTTATACCTTTGTGGTATGGAATATCAAGAAGCAAAAGAAAAATTTATCAGTACTTGGGGAAGTTTAGGTACGCTTTGGGGCATTAACAAAGCAATGGCGCAAATACAAGCGCTACTTTTTATCGCTACAAAACCCTTGTCAATGGAAGATATCATGGAAGAACTCAAAATTTCGCGTGGCAACGCCAGTATGAATTTGCGACAGTTAATGGACTGGGGCATTGTTACCAAAGCATTGATTGCCGGCGAACGCAAGGAGTTTTTTACTACCGAAAAAGACGTACAAGAACTGGTGAGGCAAATTGCCAAAGAACGCAGCCGCCGTGAAATTCAGCCGGTTATTAAAGTATTAAAAGAACTGTCAAGTATCAAAGAAGACGGCACTACGAACACCAAAGAATTGATAAAACAGACCAAGGCCTTACACGAAGTAGCCGAAACGGCAGACACGATGTTACATAAACTCATCAACCGAGAGCAGCATTGGATGACCAAGTCGTTATTTAAATTCATTAAATAAAAAAATTTAATACTATATTTCAATAATTTCTGAAAGTTTTAAACATACAAAATGAACTATAATATTCTAAGTTATATACTATACCTCCCTTTAATTTTCTTTATCACCATTAAAGTTGGATGGATGTTTTACAAAAACGGAGAACTATTTTTAATAACTCTTTTTGAAAACAACATCACCCTAACAAAAAATATAAACAACCTACTCTTAATAGGATATTATTTGGTCAATCTAGGATATTCAATTATAACTATTTCTTATTGGGATAAAATAGACAATCTCATAGAATTGATAAACTCTTTATCAGGTACACTGGGAAAAATAATAGTGTTATTGGCACTACTGCATTACAATAATATATTCTGGTTAAAATACATAACAAAATCTAACACATTAATACAATAAATCATGGAAAATTCAAAAATTATAATCGGTTATTTAATTTATTTACCAATAGTTATTCTCCTAACCATATATGTTTCTAAAAGGCTGTTTAAAAACGGCAGATTGTTTATGATTGACATTTTTAAAGGCAAAGAAGATATTGCATTAGCCACCAATAAGTTGTTTGAAATAGGTTTCTATCTAATTAATATCGGATGGGCACTTTTAATCCTCAAAATCTCTTATTACGGCCATGCAATGGATTATCAAACCCTAATCGAAATCTTAAGTGAAAAAATAGGCGGGTTCTCCATTTATTTAGGAATCATGTTATTTCTAAACCTTCTTTTATTCTTAAGAGGGCGGAATAAATCAAGGCACAATATCAAACCTACTATCAAAAAATAAACATTTTAAAAAGGCACAATATGAGAACTACAATTGACAAAACCATTGGCACTATCCAATTTTCAATCCCTAAAACAGCTTGGCTGTACTTTATATTACTCCCTATTTTTTGGATAGATTTTAGTACGTTAGACAGTAAACTATTACTCATTGCAAGTATTCTTATATGTTTTACGGTAGGGTTGGGCCATTCTATCGGGCTTCACAGAGGCGTTATTCACAAAACATTTACTACATCGAAAACAGTAAGGAATATCTTTCTCTATCTTTTTGTACTAACAGGATTAGGGAGTCCATTACATTGGATAAAACTACATTATTATAGAGATTATTGGCAAAACAGATTAGACTGCCCTCCGTACTTTGCTTATAAGCATTCACTCATCAGGGATTTTTGGTGGAATTTACACTTACAATTTACTGCCAATGATATCAAACGATATAACATTCCGAAAGAAGACCTCAACGATAAATGGATAATATGGTTACACAAAACTTGGTACCTGCATAATTTACTTTTTATGGTATTCGTTTATTTGTTATCAGATATGAATACAGTACTGATTATCGTGTTTTTGCGTATGGCAATTACTATTCTAGGGCATTGGTTTGTTGGTTTTATGACCCATAAGTACGGCTATGCCAGATTCAACATAGAAAATGCTAATGAAAGCGCTTATAATGATATTATTTTAGGCTTATTTTCATTTGGAGAAGGTTTTCATAACAATCACCATGCACATCCTAACTCTGCAAAATTTTCATTAAAATGGTATGAAATAGATATTGGTTGGTACTTAATTGTACTTTTAAAAAAGCTACATCTTATTTATAATGTAAAAGAAGTTGGTATTGCCAATACCAAAAAACAACAAGCCAAAAAAAACAATCGTATTATATGGAGTTTTCCATGGAAATTTAAAACAATATGACATTTTTAACCGCCAAATGGCAACAATTGATTTTAGTTAATTATAAAGTCAATCCCGATATATTAAAACCTTATATTCCAAAAGGCACTGTACTTGACCTTTATAACAATGCTTGTTATATTAGTTTGGTGGGCTTTCTATTTAAAGATACTCGCGCATTAGGCTTCAAACTACCCAATCATATCAATTTCGAAGAAGTAAACCTTCGTTTTTATGTAACACACAACAACAAAAGAGGGGTGGTTTTTATCAAAGAAATCGTTCCGAAACCTCTAATTACTTTTATTGCCAACACACTATATAAAGAACATTATCAAACTTGTAAAATGTCTCATCAATGCACTGAAAACAATCTTTACAAAACTATTCTTTACAAGTGGAAAATAAATACGAAATGGCAATCTTTAGCTGTTAAAGCAGCACTTAAAGAGCAAGATATCTTACCTGATACCGAAGCCGAATTTATCACTGAACACTATTATGGCTATACAAAACACGGGCATAAAACTTATGAATATGAAGTTACGCATCCTACATGGAAACAGTATCCTGTGTTAGACGCTACCGTAGATGTAGATTTTGCCAGAACCTACGGCCCTGATTTCAGCTTTTTAAACCAGTCTAAACCCACTTCGGTACTATTGGCCAAAGGTTCTGAAATTTCGGTTCTTAAAAAACGAAGGATACATCAAATTTTTTAAACTTATCCTAAAATATTTTTAAATCATCTTTTTATTCTATTTTTGTTTTTCAAAATTAAAATATTTTTATGAATAATTATGATGTAGCCGTTATCGGTTCAGGGCCCGGAGGATATGTTGCCGCAATTCGCTGTGCACAATTGGGTATGAAAACTGCCCTAATTGAAAAATATAATACCTTGGGCGGAACGTGTTTAAAT
>DRQI01000452.1 GCA_011330545.1 Flavobacteriia bacterium | reverse complement strand
CTAGAACTAAATCAGTATCGGTATTATTTGTTATTTTAATTGCAACTAGCTTGATGCCTTTTTTAATCTCCTTTTTTGCATATTTTTTATTCAATAAATTGTATTTATAATCAAGCCTGACGCCTTTATCAGTATTATTTGATAAGTAGTTTAATGTATTTAAGTTAATTGTTTTAAACCCAGATGCACAACTGGATAAAATAAAAAAAAATAATACTAACGAGATAAATTTCAATAATTTCATGGTTGATTCTTTTAATTAAGACGTTAGTTTAGCAATTATTTTTTAGGCTGTGGATTCTAATAAAATTAGGGGCAAATTTAGGCATTATACAACTAATTGCAAAATTTGGATAGAATTTTTAAACAGCATTATTTTCTTACTTTTTTCGAACAGGGTTTTAACTTGCTACCAGTATAAGTTGGTGCCCTTTTTATACTAAAATTCCCTACATTTAACCCCGAAAGAGCCTGAAACTCTTTCGGGGTTTATGGATTGTAAGAATAGTTGTTTTAATTTTTATAATTGGCTATCACAGCGTAAAAAAAAAGGAAAAAGTGAGTAAAAATAACACTTTCTGAGAAGGTGGCTTTAGAAAACCGCTATAAGGGGCAATGAGCAACGAGATTATTATAAACAGGCCAAAAAGACCTGTCAGGTTTTCAAAACCTGACAGGTCTGAAAAAGTAGGCAAAGCCAAGAGGGCATTACCATCAGCTAAGCAGATGGTTTTTCATAGTAAAATAAAAAAAAGGCTGCCTATAAGGTATTATTTTTTGACAGCCTCTTTTTTTAGGGTATTAGCAACAATTATTAGGTGAAGATAATTTGAGTCCTATCTCCATCGCACATTTCATAAAATTCACCAATCGTAATGATATCAGAAACTTCGTCAGAGAGGTCTTCTTTTTTTAGTTTAAACATATCGACAGCTAATTTACAAGCATAAATCTCACCGCCACCGGCAGTTATCATTTCTAAAAATTCATCCACAGGAGGCATATCCAATTCTTCCATTTGTTTTCTCATCATCGTTGAAACGGCAGATTCTACTCCGGGTAAGCCCCCGAGCAAGGTCGGAAAAGGAAGTCCGCCCGGCATACGCATAGCCGGATTGCCGGTAGTTGCCGTATGCAAGTGGTTCATTGATTTTTTAGTGATACCGTCTAATCCGAAGAAAGTAAAAAATACTTTTGTTTCAATACCTTCCATAACGGCACCATTGGCCATTACTAAAGTGGCATATACATCTTCTAATGCACCTTTAGCACAAATCATACATACTTTTTCTAAAGGTTTTTTTTCAACTGTATCGGTTTTTTGGGTTATATCTTTTGTTTCCATATCTTGGATTTTAAGTTATTAAAAGTGCTACTCACTACACACAACTGGTAGGCTTAGGAATTCCAGCTATTTTAGATGAGAATTTTAAAGGCCCTTTAGGGAATAATTTATACAAGCCTTTAATATCTACCACACCTGATTTGCCTACTTTTCTAATAGTTAACGTTTCACCTTCTTTGGTTTTTTGGCGTAAATAATTGAGAACCTCAAAATGTTTGTCGGTCAATTCAATGTTTAATTCTTTTGCAATTTCTCGTGCAATATCTTCATTCCATTGATCCATATCTTCAAGATATCCGTCGTCAGATACATTTACCTGAACTCCTGCTATAGTTTTTACTTCCATAATTAGTATTTTTAATTGATTATTTATTATTTTTTAATTGTTACGTCTTTAGATACATTTTTCATAAATGTAATACCATATCCGAGTGCTTTTTTCATTTCAGGACTGTTCATTTCTCTAATGAGCCTCCATATAGAATACGATGGTACACTTTCGGTTTCCATACTGTTAAATGCTTTGATGGCATTTTCCATAGTACCTAATACCTCGGGTTGTGTCATTTCTTTCACTAAGGTTAAGATAGATACGATACTGTCTGCCAATTCGCGTAAATCTTTAGGTGTGAATCCGGCTACAATATTATCTAATATAGGGATAAATTCTTTAAAGAATTTGAAATACCCTTTTTCTTCAAAGATATTTAATTGCTTGGTAAAGTCAATAATTACTTCATTTGCAATAGGCCCTACTTCTTTACTTAGGTCAACGGCCATTTCGAGGGTGTCCATTACCAACTTGATATTCCCTACATTTCTCAAAAAAGTAACGGCGAGGTCTGTTAATTGTGAGGGGTCAAGTTCTACTTGCCTCTTATCAAGTTCTATAACGGTTGAATCGTAAGCATCTTTTCCAATGATGCTTAAATCGCTAACCAAATCCTCAACTACGGCCGAATTTAAACGTTGTTGGTGTACATAACCAAGTATTAAATCCAACTTTTTATCGAGGGCATCTATTTGAGATTGAATATTTTTTTCTTCCATGTTACCAAAAGATTACATTCGTTTTTTTCCTGCCATTGTCATATCGGCTTCAATGGGCAATTCTTTGCCTTTTAATAAAATATGCCAGTAGATCCATCGAAATAAAATTTTTCCGTAATGGTTCATCTTCGTATTTTTCAATAAGCCGAAGGGGCCGATTCCGGGTAGCGGAAATGTTCCGGGCAAGGGTTCGGTCTCATAGTTAAAATCTATTAAAGCACCTTTGCCGTGGCCTGTTTCGATATAGCAATTGGCATGTCCGTCAAATTTTGCAGGCAGTGCCCTTCCTTCCATGGCTGCCAATAAATTTTCCATCAAAATTTCTGCGGCGAAATGTGCTACTGAACCTGCTTTAGAGGTTGGAATGTTTGCGGCATCACCTAGTACAAAAATATTTTCAAATTGCTCAGACTGTAAGGTGAATTTATCGGTTTTTACATAATTCATATCATCGCCCAAGCCACTGCGCTCTATCATGTCAGAACCCATATTTACGGGTACTATGGTTAAAATATCAAAAGGAATTTCATGTTCGTCATACGAAACTATTTTTTTGGCATCGTTGTCAACATGGCTCAAATAAAAATCAGGGATTACCTTTATGTTTTTTTCTTCGAGTAAATCTCCTAATACTTTTGAAGCTACGGGTTTTGTAAAGGCACCTGACATAAGTGTAACATAAGAGATGTTTACTTTATCACGCATGCCTCGCTCAGCAAAATATGCTTCTGCCAAACACACAAATTCAATTGGGGCAACCGGGCATTTATAGGGTAATTCAGGAATACACATTACCAAATTACCACCTTCCCAATCTTTAAACTTTTTATGCAGTGCCACAGCACCTTCAATGGTATAAAAATCAAAAATGTCTTTATACCATAATTTGTCTTTTAAGCCTTCGGTTTCTGAAGGGCGGGTTTGGGTTCCGGTAGCAATAATTAAAAAGTCATAGTTTAGTACTTGCCCGTCTTCTAAAAGTACTTTGTTTTCTTCGCCAACAATTTTATCAATAGGACTGAAGATTACGTTGACGCCTGCCGGAAAGAAGTCATACTTAGGCTTAACAACATCTTGTTTTTTATAAATTCCGAACGGAATGAATAAAAATCCGGGTTGATAATAATGTGTTTTGTATTGGTCTACGATGGTTAATTCCCATTCATCCCTATCTAATTCTTTATATAATTTGTTTAGCATCATTGTGCCGGCTGTACCTGCACCTAATATTACTAATTTTTTCATGTTGTTTGTGTTTATATCAATTTTACAGTACAAAGTTACTAGCTAAAAATTAAGAAAAATCTGATTTTAGTCATGTTTATGTTACTAAAGTAACTATTTTTAGTAACTTAAGTTACACATCTTATGCCTTTTAAATGAGGTGCCTTGACAGATTGCGCTATTAGCGTATTTAAAGGTTCCTGAAAACTATTGTAAAAACACCCGGTAGTTTTTGAGTTTTATTTAAAAATTTAGTTATTTTTAAACCCAAAGTGGTATAGATTGTATTTTTATGTGCAAAGCGTCACTTCACATAATTTTCTAACTTAGAAGAACAAAAGGGTATTGAGAAATTATGAATTTTCAACTGCACGACAGGTTGTTTTATATTTTAAATATATAAGGTATTGGCTATAACGATAGAACAAAAAATAAATCAACTCAGGGAAGAGCTCAGGCAGCACAATTACAATTATTACGTATTGGATGCCCCCACTATTTCAGATTATGAGTTTGATATAAAACTTAAAGAATTACAACAGTTAGAAGCGCAGCATCCTGAATTTTTTGATGCTAATTCCCCAACGCAACGAGTAGGGGGCGAGATTACTAAGAATTTTGAAACGGTTGCACATAAAAACCGGATGTATTCACTGGATAACAGCTATTCTAAAGATGATTTATTCGATTGGGAAAAGCGCCTTCAAAGAATACTGGGCGTAGATCAGATTGAATATGTTTGTGAATTAAAGTACGATGGCGCCTCTATTAATTTAACGTATGAAAATGGCAAGTTAAAAAGAGCCGTTACCAGAGGCGATGGCTTTAAAGGAGATGATATTACTACCAATATTAAAACTATTAAATCTATTCCGTTACAATTACGTAATGCGATAGTAACCGATTTTGAAATACGGGGAGAAATTATCATTCCGTTAGATGGATTTGAAAAAATGAATAAAGAACGGGTGGAAGCCGGCGAGGATCCGTATAGCAACCCTAGAAATACAGCGAGTGGCAGCTTGAAATTACAAGATAGTGCAGAAGTGGCCAATCGGCCGCTTGATTGTTTGTTGTATCAAGTAGTTGCTGATAAACTTCCTTTTAAAACACATTATGAAGCCTTGCAGGTAGCAAAAAGAATGGGTTTTAAAATTCCTAATACTATGCAAATAGCTACTTCTATCCATGCGGTATTTGATTTTATCAATCATTGGGATACAGAGCGGCACCACTTGCCGTATGAAACTGACGGCGTTGTGGTAAAAGTAAATTCATTGGCTTTTCAAGATGAACTGGGATATACGGCAAAAGCACCGCGTTGGGCCATTGCCTATAAGTTTAAAGCCGAACAAAAAAGTACGGTATTAAAAAGTATTTCTTATCAAGTAGGCAGAACGGGTGCCATTACGCCTGTTGCCAATTTAGAACCTATAGAACTGGCAGGTACTATTGTAAAACGGGCTTCGTTGCACAATGCCGATCAGATTGCAAAATTGGATATCAGGGTAAACGATACGGTTTTTGTGGAAAAAGGCGGTGAGATTATTCCGAAAGTAGTAGGTGTAGACTTGAGTAAAAGGCCTAAAGATTCAGTCCCTACAAAATATATTACACATTGTCCTGATTGTGGTACTGCCTTGGTGCGAAAAGAAGGCGATGCCAAACACTATTGCCCTAATGAATACGGTTGCCCGACACAGATTACGGGTAGGATTCAACATTTTATCAGTAGAAAAGCCATGGATATAGAAGGGTTAGGTGCCGAAACCGTTGAACTGCTGTTTAAAGAAGGGTTGATACATAATTATGCCGATTTGTACGAATTGAAAGAAGAACAGATTATACCACTGGAACGGATGGCCGAAAAGTCGGCAAAGAATATGATTGAAGGTATTGAGAAATCAAAAGAAATACCTTTTGAAAGGGTGTTGTTCGCCTTAGGGATTCGCTATGTTGGTGAAACTGTTGCCAAAAAACTGGCAAAGCATTTTAAGAATATAGATGCACTGATGCATGCCGGTTATGAGGAATTGATTGCCGTTGATGAAATTGGAGATAGAATCGCACAGAGCATCATCGATTTTTCTAAGAACCCGGTAAACGTACAACTGATAGGACGTTTGAAAAACTATGGAGTTACACTAGCCCTTTCTGCCGAAGCCTTACAAGGGCAAACAGATATTTTGAAGGGAAAAACTTTTGTGGTTTCGGGTGTGTTTTCAAAAATGAGTAGAACAGAACTTAAAAAATCTATTGAAGATAATGGAGGCAAAATTTCGAGTTCTATTTCTAAAAAAACCGATTATATTATTGCCGGTGAAAATATGGGGCCGAGTAAAAAGATAAAAGCTGAATCACTTCAAATACCTATCATTTCTGAAGATGAATATTTAGCATTTTTAAAATAAAGTATCTGTTTAAAAACCTTCTAAGACCCTTATTTTATTTCTAGAAGCAACTATTTTTCCTTTATTGTGAAGCTCTTTTATCAATCTGGTAATTACTACCCTTGATGAGTTGAGGTCATTGGCTATTTCTTGGTGGGTAATTTCTAGGTTTACATCTTTTGTGATTTTGACTTTATCTGTTAAGTATTTCATCAGGCGCTCATTCATTTTCATAAAAGCCAAACTGTCAATAGATTCAACCATTTCTATCAATCGGTAATGATAGCTGTCAATGATAAAATAGCGCCATGTTTTAAATTTAGCCAACCAATTGTCAATATATTCAACGGGTAAAAATATGGCTTCCATATCTTGCTCAACAATTCCTCTAAGGATACTTTTTTTTCTATTGATACAATTTACAAAAGAAATAGCACAGGTATCACCGCGTTCTAAAAAATACAATACTAATTCTTCACCTTCTTTTTCTTGCCTGCTGACTTTAATAACACCATCTAAAATTAAAGGGATATGGGTCATGTTTTCGCCTATATCAATCATCAGTTTACCACTTTTTATTTTGTCAAAGTAACCCACCCTTACAATTTCATCAATCAATTCCTCTTCGAAAACGTTTGCATAATAGTGGCTTAATTTTTCTCTTATAATTGCTTCTTGATTATTCACTCTAGTTTATAGGTATAAATTTTATACAAATGTAACGAATTAGCATATATAAAAAGAGGCTGCTTAAAAAGTCTTTATTTTCAAGTAAAAGGTTAAAACCCTGCAATTTTATTGCGGTTACATTAGTTTCTGTAAATTTTAAAGATAGTTTTGTCATTCCGCACTTGATGCGGAATCCACTCTTTTTATATCTGGATTCCTACTTTCGTATTCTATGATTAAAACTATGGATTTCTAATCTATAGTGGTTTACTTTGTAATTTAAGAGTCCAATAAAAAATACATAGGTAGTTATATTTTCGCCTTTACGGAAGTTTTCACCAACAGGGGAAAAATAAAATGAAACCCTTTAGGGTGCTCGTAAGAGTTTAAGAGAACTTATAAAATGAGTTCAATAATAAAACGCCCTGATTGGTATCAGAGCGTTTTATTTTAATTAATAATAATAAAAACTAATAAAACTAATCAATAAAAATATCTAACATCATAAAATAACACTTATTATACAAGGTTACACATTTTTCTTTAACACCCGCCTTCGGGTACTCTTTTTTTCTTTTTAGGTTTGGTAAATACCTTTTTAGGGGTTTTAGGAGTGTCGTTTTTATCAGTTTCCTTTTTCGATGACTGTAGTATTTCGGCATAATTTACCGAAGGTTTTTCTAACGGATAATTTTCAACTTTAAAGGTATTATTACTATAATTTGTTTTGGCACAGAGTATGTTGGCATTTTCATATCCTAATTGATAGAGAAGCATCCATGCTGTATTTGCTTGGTCAGGGTCTTTGCCGTAGAGTATTACTTTTTTTTCGCCTTTTTTTAAAGAATTCAACAATTCAAGATTGTCTTTTTTTAAGAGTTCGTGTGTGGGTATGTTGATGGCATTTTTAAAATGGCCTTTTGAGTAATCAAAATTACTTCTTACATCTATCAATTGGCCTTGTTGGGCTTCATTTGATTGTAGCTCATCAAGGGTTATGATATAGCTATTGTTATTATTTGCAATTTGGTGTAACAGTGTTTCGGTATTCTTTTGAAAGACATATTCGGGCTTTTTAAATGTCAATATCCCAATGGCCACTATCAGTAAAAATAATACTGCAGAAATTGAAATTCGTTTTGTTTTTTCTAGTTCTTTCATTGTGTACGCTAATTTTAGTATTTATGAAACAGTGTCATAAAGACGATTTTAACATCCGCCTTCAGCAACTCTTTTTTTCTTTTTCTTAACCGTTATGGTTTTTTTAATCGGTTTATTGATTGTTTTCTGTTCAGAGGTGCCTACTCCAAAATACATGCCTGCCGCTTTCCTGAATGAATACAGTTCAAAGGCTTCTTCGGGCATGGTTTCATCGGGTAATTCTGGATTTATAATCGTGTGAAACCACTTATTTAGCCCACCTTCCAACACGTATAAGTTTGTGTATCCTAACCGGCTTCCGATAATCCAAGCTTGGTCTGCATAAAAATTGTCATTTGAATAAAAAATAACATCGTAAATATCTTGATTGATATAACCATTTACATCTTCATCCAATAGTTTTTTCAAAGGGATATTAATGGCATTGGGCAAGGCATAATTTTGAAATTCTTTTTCGGTCCTTGTGTCTATTAATAATACCGAGGGGTCTTGGTTTACCAATCTGTCTGCCAATAAATCGGTACTGATATAGCGTTCTGAACTAATCATTTTTTTCATCAGTAAATCGGGGGCAATCCCTTCATTTTTTTTATATTTTGGCAGCAATACCAATCCTGCGGCTAAAATAAATAAGATGGCGGCAAGTATTTGATACCTTCGTACCAACAAACGTTTCAGTTTATATTTTTTTGACATAACGTATGAATTTAGTAGAATACTTTTTTGACTTTACTTCGTACCCAATCAGAAAAATAGAAAGCAACCAACGCGATAATGGTAAAAATAAAGATTATCCAATAAGGCGATATGTTTAATGAATCTACCAAGGTGATATGGCCTAAGTTTGAACGTTCGAAAAGAGGTTCTAGAGAATTAAAAAATTCTGAAAAAATAAAAATTCCAATCATCAGTCCCAATGTGAATACCATTCCGTCAATTTTCCCAATGGCAACGGCACATAAACTGGTACCGGGACAAAACCCTCCGGCTAAAAAACCAACCCCCATAATCATACCTCCAATGATGGCCGCCCATACATATGTGGGGTGTACATAGAGTTGAGAAATATCTATCCAATTTAAATAATCCATATAATACAAACCGATAACGGCCACGACTGCCGAAGTAAAAAATACTTTTAATACGGCAAAATCATATCCGTAAAATACACCGGCTAATTTTCTTGAAGACGAAAACCCTGAGGCTTCTAAAATATATCCAAAAGCAAAGCCTATTAAAATAGCAATAATGTAGTTCCAGTCTGAAGAAATAATACCATTCGGAATTAAAGGTCCCATAATTTTATTTTTTAAATTTTAAATCCAATTTTTTCTAAAAAAGTAAGCCACTAAGTATCCGGTGCCAAAAATGGCAAGCATGGTAATAAAGCCGCCGGTTGCTAAAACAGCCATTCCGCTCAAAGCCGCCCCGCTGGTACATCCTCGGGCTATTTGAGCTCCTACGCCAAATAAAATACCGCCTATCAACGCAAAAATCAACCTTCTTTTGCTGGTAATTTTCGGAGAATGTTGAACCCTTAATTTGATTCTTCCTGTAAAAGCCCCTGATAAAAAGGCACCAAATAATACGCCAATGGCTTCAAAAACCAACCAATTATTCATAGGAGATTCACCTTCTTTGATGAACTTGCTGTAATAGGCATTGTTTTCGGCATGTGTTGGAGCCACTGTATCGACAATAGTTACCACGCCACTTTTTAAAGCACCACTAGCCCCTAGGCCCCTGCCTGTAAGATAAAATGTTAAAATAATTAGAAGGCCTAGAAGAAACCCGCCGAAATACGGATTCCAGTAGACATGCCTGTTTTGTTGTTTCTTTTTTTTCATGAGTTACTATTTATTGTCTTTCAACGGCTAGGTGAACACCGTATAATTCTTCTTTTGAATATTGGGATTTAGTTACGGATGTTTCGCCTGTTTGTTGTCATCGTTTTAGTGTGTTCATTTTATCATTATCAATATAGATATCGTGTCAATTGGCCGGCTTCTATCATTACCATCCTAAATATCAATCCGCCCATGAGTATTAAAAGCGTAGGGATTACAACGGGTACTTTATATCCCATCAGTTCAACACTTTCTAGCAAGGCCGGAAAAATTAATCCGAGTATTACCACAAAGACAAAAAACATGACTGTAAATTCGCCGTTGATAAAAATATCTAGGGCTTCTAATTGTACGGCAGACCCGGCATACATTCCCATAAGCATGTGAACAATCAATGCCAATTCAAGTATGATTAGTGCCAAATCTATTTTGCTGAAAAGGCGCCTTTCAAAATGATTTTTTGAAAATAATATGATGGCAGCTGCTCCTGTTGATAGCCCTGAGGTTAAGAATAAAGGGCCTAAAATGGCATTGTTCCACAAAGGGCGCGCGTTAAAAGCAGAGAGTAAAATACCGGTATAAACTCCTAAGACGACAGATAGTGGTAATAAAACCATTGCCATAACCCTTCTGTTTTGTATTAAAAATGCTTGAAATTTCTTGAGAAAATCAAACTTTATATTGAGTTTCGGAAACATTTCAGGCAAGTAACTAAATACCCATAGAAAGGAAATGAGGGTTATAATTAACAGTACCCAGGCGCCCCATGACATAGGCGATTCAATTCTTATGGTCATGTACAATTGCCAAACATAGGGCAAATGGGTTAAGTCATACATTAAAGCAATCAATCCGACACTAATGGCTACCACAGCCAAAATCATAGCACTTTTAACGGCCGTAGGTGTTTCTTTTTCTTTTTTTAGCACCGTAAATAGCGAGGCGAAAAATATGATACCCGCTGCCATTCCGCCTAAAAATAAATAAAGGGATATCGGAAAATGCCAAATTTCTAAGGTTGGGTCTATATGAGGAATGTTTCTACCGCTGATAAAAATTTCTTCTTGCATGGTATTATTTTTATTTGATTAAATAATATACATTCGGATTGGTACCTGCTTCGGGTGCCAATACTTTATATTTTCTTGTCGTTAATAATTGTGACACTTCACTTGTTGGGTCATCCAAATCTCCGAAATACATACATTTTGTAGGACATACAGAAACGCAGGCGGGCAATTGGCCTTTTTCTAAGCGATGGTGGCAAAATGTACATTTATCAACATATCCTTCAGGGTGTTGAAAACGCGCGTCGTAAGGGCATGATTCTATACAGGCTCCGCAACCGATACACTCATCGCCGGTTACCAATACAATACCGCCTTCTACTATATGGCTGGCACCTGTTGGGCAACACCTCACACAAGGGGCATTGCTACAGTGATTGCAACGTTCTGATTTTAATTCGAGTTCTACAGAAGGATAGGTACCGCTAACAGATTCGGTTACCCAATCCCTACAAAACCCTTCCGGAACATTATTTTCTGTTTGACAAGCCACTACACAGTCGCTACATCCCACACATTTTAATGTGTCTATGACCATTGCATATCTCATGATTCTAACTCTTTATGTGGATTTTCAGTTAAAAATTTTACAAAATTACCCCGTAAGCCTGTACCTCCCATCAACGGGTCAATTTCAACTTTTGTAATCAATTGCGTATCGCTGGCTCCTTTGCCATAAGCCCTTGATAATTTTTTATTAGTATGGCCAAAACCGTGGTACATGTATACAGAATCCCATCGTATACGTTCTGTAACACGTACTTTAATCGGGAAGGTAGAAATAATACCGTCTTGATTTTCTAACCATACTTTTTGATTATTTCTAAGCCCTTCAATTCTAGCTACTTTAGGGTTCACCCAAACTTTATTTTCATCTTTTAAATCGTTTAAGTTAGGATTGTTTATCGTCCTGCTAAACGTATGCATAGGCGAACGGCCATAGTTTAATCGATAATATCCTTGTTGGGGTTCGTCATGAGGTGTGTATACAGGCATTGGGTCAAAGCCTAATGCTGCCAATTG
>DRQI01000451.1 GCA_011330545.1 Flavobacteriia bacterium | reverse complement strand
GGCTTTTAATTAAAAAGAGAGTGAAGGTTCGGCTGAATTATTATAATGGCTTATCGAGCCTGGTAAACACTGAAGGTAATATTTGGAAAAATAGGACTTTTGGACTCTCTCTAAATTATTTTTTACGAGAAAAACTAGTGTATTAATAACCTATTGCGAATAGATTTTTTAAGGATACTTTAGATTTTCTTCAGATTTTAAAAATACATTCGCTTGACACTATCGCAGATAGTTTAACCATTACTAACCAATTCAAAAGGTAAAAATATGATTATAAATTTTTTATCATGTAATACCTCCCCACTAACAGTATTCACACCCAGTGCTTCAAATCTTTGGGATGCCATTAAGGTCAGGCACTTACACAACCGATTAGGTTTTGGCATTGAAACTTCTCAAATAGCCAATGCATTGAGCAAAAGCCCTGAGGTTTATGTTGATGAACTCATAGATGCAGCTATAAATTTAGCTCCTACAACAATACCGGCTTGGGCACCATTAGACCCTGTTGATTATGCTGCAAACGGATTTACCTACGGTGAAGATGAAAATGCAGCATTTGTAGATGAAACTCAATATACTTTTATCAAAGAGCTTATGGATAACGGAGTTCGTGGTAGATTGATGTTGTTTTGGCATAATCATTTAGTTACAAAAGCCAATGAATATAAGTTTGCCGGATATGCATTTAGGTATTTTTTGGCATTGCAAAGAAATTGTTTGGGGAATTTTAAAACCTTTATACATGAAATGGGGCGAGAAGAAGCCATGTTAAAATTTTTAAATGGCTTTGAAAATACTGCCGGCAGTCCGAATGAAAATTATGCCAGAGAATTGTATGAGCTTTTCACACTTGGTGAAGGTAATGGCTATACAGAAGATGATATTGTTCAAACGTCTCGCGCTTTAACCGGATACAATGAATATGCCAATGGAGAGAACTCTAGCATACTTTTTAATGAAACAACTTTTGATACCGATGATAAAACTATTTTCGAGCAAACCGGTAACTGGGGCTATGATGATGTCATAACAATTTTATTTACTCAAAAATCAGAACTGATAGCCCGCTTTATCTGCGAAAAAATATATATAAATTTTGTGAGCCCCGAGGTAGATGGCGATATCCGCCAGAATATTATCTATCCGCTCGCTGCTATTTTTATTGCCAATAATTTTGAAATTGCCCCTGTACTTAGAACCTTATTTAAAAGTGAGCATTTTTTCGATGAAAAAGCTAGAAATGTTATCTTTAAGAGTCCACTTGACCTTATAATCCAATTTATCACTACTACCGGATTTAATTTCGGAGATTATGATATAAATAAAGAATCAATTAAAAATACTTCAAGAGTTTTTGGGCAAAATATACTAAACCCACCTACCGTTGCCGGATGGGAAGGTGATAGAAATTGGATAAATTCGGGCTCAATAACCTTCAGGTCAGCATATTTATGTAAAGAAGTATTATTTTGGGCTTGGGATCAAAATGAAGAACAGTTTAGGCAGTTTGCTATTGATATATCAGGAAATAGTAATGATGCAGAAGTTGTATCTAAAGATATTTTTGAAGCTCTAATGGGTGAGATACCATATACCCTGAATGATTTTGAAACCGGTATCGATATATTTAAAAGTAGAGTGCCATCCAATTATTTCGAACAAAATATATGGACATTGGGTTTTGAAGGAGTTCCTCTTCAAGTCCGTGACCTTATTGAATATATAGTCTCCCTACCGGATTATCAACTTAAATAAAAATGTATGAGTATGGCAAAAGACTTACATAATAATTGCAATAGAGAAGATCATGATAAGTGGAACAGGCGCTCTTTTCTACAAACATTAGGCCTAGGCGGTGCAGGAGCCACATTGATGATGAATGGTATTCCCATGGCCTTTGGGCAGCCAACGCCTTTATCAACTGCTTTGAGTAAAAATGATTCAGGCAGGGTTTTGTTAATTGTAAGATTGCAAGGGGGCAATGACGGTTTAAATACCATTGTTCCTATTTATGACTATGACAGTTATGCAAATGTAAGGCCAACATTAAGGCATGAAATGGCTAATATATATAAGCTGTCTAATGATTTTGGCGTACCGAAGTATTTACGCGAATCAATGGAGCCCATTTGGGAAGGAGGATGTATGAAAGTAGTACACGGTACAGGCTATGAAAATCAAAATTTATCACATTTTACAGGCACCGATAATATGTCTAGAGGTACCGATGATGATTTGGTTGAAACCGGTGTTTATGGCCGTTATTTTGAAAGTATATATCCCGATTATTTATTGAATTTACCAGACGCGCCTCCTGCTGTTCAAATTGGAGGAGTTGGCGATATTATTTTTACAGGTACAGAAAGTAATTTTGCATTTACCATTGCCAATACAAGGCAATTAGAACGAATTACCTCAAGCGGAAACTTATTTGACGCCGCAGACGTGCCTGATTGTACCAGAGGCTCACAATTACAATTTGTAAGAGGCGTACTCAATGCTACCTTGAAATATTCGGGAGTGATTAAAGAAGCAGCCGATTCACAAACCAATACAGTAACGTTTCCCGATACAAATTTAGGCCGTGCCTTATCAATTATTTCTCGAACCATTCAAGCCAGAATGGGTACTAGTGTGTATATGGTAAACCTTAACGGATTTGACACCCATGCAAATCAACCGGAAAGGCATCAGGAACTATTGACCAATATTTCAGAATCAATTTCGGCATTTTATCGAGATCTAGAACCTAGTGGGCGAGATAGAGATGTGTTGGCTATGACTTTTTCAGAGTTTGGAAGAAGAGTACGTGAAAATGGATCAAATGGTACTGATCATGGCACCGCGGCACCGATGCTACTTTTTGGCCCGGCATTGAATGGTAGTGGTTTCGTAGGAGAGCACCCCAGCTTATCAAATTTAACAAGAGGGGGAAATCTAAAATACACACAAGATTATATCAATGTATATGGTACAATATTGCAAGAATGGCTGTGTATTGATTCTAATGTTATCAATCAATCAATACCAAGGCCATATACTGCAATAGATTTAGGATTTTCTTGCACAAGTACTGTGGTGAATCACGATTATATAATTAGAGAAAATTTTGAACATATACCTATTTATGATCAAGAAAGGGTCTCTATTAGAATAAACAATAATTTTCAAGATAGCTATAAAATAACACTATATAATATGTTAGGGCAGCAAGTAGGGGTTTTACTTGACGATGCCTTAGAACCCGGCCAACACGATATAAGCATCTCAGACCAATTACCTCAGTTAGGCACAGGTATCTACATCTATAACATAAAAAAGAACAATAGAAATTATAGTAAAAAGATAATAGTTGGCCGTTGATATTTTTTACTAAGTTAGCCTTATATTATACAACATTATAAAATCAAAGAGGTATTATATAACAAGTGTTTTGGAGCTGAATATTGAAAATTATTGTTCTTTTCCACAACAGGAATGAGGCTGTCTAAAAAGTCTTCACTTTGACATTTTGAGCCTGCCTGCAATAGGCAGGTTCATTTTTTTTCGAAATCTCGGAACAGAATGGTACTTTTTAAGCGGCCTCCTTTTTGTTATATAATTGAAATAAATACAAGTATACAATCTTTTTGCTTTGATAAATAAAAAGGCCCTTTCGTACAATAAATAGAGGGCTTCGTCCTACATCACTTGCTTTTGTAATTGGCAATTAGTTATTTAGTTTAAAATAATTAACTAATCTAAACTTTATTATTATGTTTAAAAGATCTATTTCATTTTTAATGATGGTTGCCATACTATTTGGTGCCATTTTGACCGTTCAAGCCCAAGATAATTCTACTTCATATCAAATGTGGGAAAGTGTTATGATTACTCCCGATTATACAAAACTGAAAGTATTGGGTGAGAATATGAGAAAACACAATCAAAAATATCATAAAGACGGACCTTATAAAGCCGTTGTTTATAATATAACAACAGGCCCAAATGCTGGTAAACTAATCTGGGAAATGGGGCCATTAACCTATTCACATCTAGACGCTAGGCCATCAAAAGGAGGACATGATGAAGACTGGAGAGATAATGTTATGCCCAATATAAAAAAAATGCATACGGTTGAATATTGGAAAGAGGATGCTAAGCTTTCTAATACCGCAATGTTAGATGATGACAATTCTAAATACCCTTTGCTTTATATTAGATATTGGGAGGTTAATCCTAACCAAGATTATCAAATAAATGGCTTGCTTAAACAGATTAGTGAAACTATTAAAGCTGAGAAAGGTGAAAACCCATGGGGAGTGTATGATAATGAAATGAGACAAGGACTTAAAATAGGCCGCCATATTGCCACGGTAAGCTTTATGAAAAATTGGGCAGAAATGGATGAAGACGGTAAGTTTAAAGAAACTTTCTTAAAAGTTCATGGTAAAGATTCATGGGATTCATTTGTTGAGGGAATGAGTGATGCTTTCTCAAATAGCTGGGATGAAATTTGGGAATATAATAAAGCCATGAGTGGTAAATAAATTAGAAACTACTTATGAGTAGTTTAACCCAGCTTATGCAATAGAGTTACGTTATGAGTTAGGAAAGCGCAATAAAATAGGATGTTTTACTAAATTAAGCGTAGCACCGCTACAGTTAATTTTGAAAACGCAGTGAAACGACCTATTTTGCAGTGATTTCTGAACAGAATAGGAAGTCTATTGCATAATCTGGGTTTATGCTTATATTGTATTTTTAAATAACAGCCGGTGCAATTAATGACATCCTTTTTAATGATTCAATAATTAACTCATACCTTCTCAAAATCAACAGCTACCACCTTGTATTCAGGGGTTAAGGTTTCTTTATCACCCACATTTCCGGTAATGAGATTGATAAATATTTCCGGCTGGTGAAAAGTAGTACGCACAACTCCCGGTTTTACCGTATAGTTTAGTTTTACCGGAATTTTGACACTGCCCCTATCAGAAAAAATAGTTACGGAATCTCCGGCTGAAATTCCTTTTTTTCCGGCATCTAAGGGATTGATTTCTAAATAATCATTTGGTGAAATTTGCTGATTGTCTGTCCTACGGGTCATCGTACCCGAATTGTAATGTTCTAGTTGCCTCGCCGTTGTTAAAATAAAAGGATATTTCTTACGGTGTGCTACCAACTCAGGGGTTTCTTCAAAATCGAAGTGATGGAATTTTCCTTTACCGCGTTTAAACGAGCCGTTGATATGTAACATTTTTGTATCGGTACCATCTTCTTTTACCGGCCATTGCAATCCGTTGGCACCCAATCCTTCCCATGTCAACCCTTTCATAAACGGTATCACATCGGCAATTTCTTCAATGAGCTTTGCAGCATCATAGGTTTTTCCCGTAGGCTGTTCATATCCTAATTTATACATCATATCGATGATAATCTGTCCGTCAGATTTACAATTCCCAATAGGGTCAATAACCTTATTTACACGCTGTACGCGGCGTTCTCCATTGGTAAACGTTCCGTTTTTTTCAAAATAAGAGGCTGCCGGCAATACCACATCAGCCATTTCTGCCGTGGCACTCATAAATAATTCTTGAACTACTAATAAATCTAATTTTTCAAAGGCTTTGCGGATGTGATTTGAATTCGGGTCAGTCATCAAAGTATCTTCCCCCATAATCCATAAGGCTTTAAATTTTCCGTTAAGGGTAGCATCAATCATTTCAGGAATTTTCAGGCCTTCTTTTTCGGGCATCTTAGCAACACCGTATTTTTTGGCATAATACTGTTGTATCTCTATATTATTAATATCCAAATATCCGGCACCTTGATGTGGCTGTACGCCCATATCAGCAGCTCCTTGCACATTGTTTTGGCCGCGTAACGGATTCAATCCTACTCCCGGCCGCCCTACGTTTCCGGTCATCATCGCCAGATTAGAAAGCAACATTACGGTTTTACTGCCTTGGTAGTGTTCGGTAACGCCTAACCCATGGAATTCCATAGCATTATCAGCCGTAGCATAGGCAATGGCCGCTTTTTTAACCAATGCTTTTGAAACGCCCGTCAATTCTTCCATGGCATCCATGTCTAAACCGGTAACATGTTCTTTAAAATCATTATAAAATTGGGTATATTGCCTGATAAATTCTCGATTTACCAAATTTTCTTTGACGATATAATGTGCCATCATGTTTAAAATGGCCACATTGGTTCCGGGGCGCAGTTGCAAATGATACGTAGCTAACTTTGCCAATTTTGTTTTCACAGGATCTACCACAATACTCGTTATACCTTGCATAAATAATTGCTTTATTTTAGCACCCGTAACAGGATGTGCTTCAGTAGGGTTAGCACCAAATAAAAAGATAGCATCCGTTTCGTGAAGGTCTTCGATAGAATTGGTAGCGGCACCGGTACCGAAGGCCTGTTGCATTCCGTAGGCAGTAGGAGCATGGCAAACACGCGCACAACCGTCTATGTTGTTAGTACCCACCGCTACGCGTATCATTTTTTGCATTAGATAATTTTCTTCATTGGTAGCCCTTGAAGAAGAAATACCACCGATGGCATCGGCTCCGTATTTTTGGCTGGTTTCAATCAGCTTATCGGCAATAAAATCATAGGCTTCTTCCCAAGATACCGTTTCAAAAACCCCATTGCGTTTGATAAGCGGTTCCTTTAATCGGTCAGGATGATTATAGAACTGAAAGGCAAAACGCCCTTTGAGGCAAGTATGGCCTTCGTTGACTTCAGCCGTTTCAGGAGCTTGAATTCCTTTGATTTGCCCGTCAATTACAGCAACATCCAATTGGCAGCCCACACCGCAAT
>DRQI01000450.1 GCA_011330545.1 Flavobacteriia bacterium | reverse complement strand
ACGCCTATTATTATATACTTCATTCGTTTTTTCAAATTACCGCTAACGGTTTAAAAATGGTTCGTTTGGCATTTTAAGGCACTTAATTTTCGGGTTTGCACTATGTTTATTTATTGCTCCCATCTTTGGGCTTAGCACTATCCCTGCCTACCGCAGGCAGGTGCCAAATGCACTATATTTTTGTTGTATGCCGTTTTAATTATTCGTCCGTCTTACCGTTGAGAGCATTAGTCCACTTAAAATCAAGAGAGAGCCAACTATTTTATTTTGAAGATGAACTTTTTCGTTATCTTCTAAATAATTTTTTAGCCTTGTTGCAAAAAAAGCATATACGAACAGTGAAAGTCCATCTATAATCAAAAAAGTTGCCCCCAAGACAATAACTTGTGGAATAAAAGGTAGTGACTCATTAATGAATAATGGAAATAAAGCTGCAAAAAAAACAATTGCTTTAGGATTAGCTGCTGACATTAAAAATCCTTCATTGTATAAATTTAAAAAACTTCTGTCTTTAGAATTTTTTTTATTCAGTTCAATTTTAGGTGTGGATATAATTTTACTAATTCCAATATAAATCAAGTATGCAACACCAAACCATTTAATTAATTGAAAGAGCTCTCCAGAGGAAATAATAATTGATGCAAGTCCAGAGGAAGCAAGTATAATCTGCAATAGGTTCGCTGATAAATCTCCTAAAATTGTTCCTGTCGTTTTCTTTGCTCCATATTTCATACTATTGGCAGTTGCAAGCAAGACGCTTGGTCCTGGAGTCAATGCTAATATCAATACTGTTCCGATAAAAGAAATCCATAGTGTTAAGTCCATAATAATGTTATTTTAATCTTTTGTTCAAATTCTAAATAACCTCAAAGTCATTTTTCTGATTTTATGTTAATTATATATTTATTCAGTTTTTCTTCTTTTTTTGTTCGTTGTCAAAAACATTCAACTAAATATTTTTGCTGCTGTTATGGCATACAACGTTTCTTGTATGGTGCGTTTGCATCCCGAAGGGTGCATATGCATTATACAAATTGTTGTGTATAGTGCTTTTATTAATTCAGTTCCATTTAATAGGTTCAATTTCTTTAAGTTTTGAAGCATAAAAATCAAGAGCTTCATTTAAGTCCGAAAAGTAATTTCCGTCCTTATTTTCTTCGGTTGACACATAGTAATTTCCAAGTTCTTTTGGTAATTCGTTACTGTGAAAGATTGGAACAATGTAAGTGTCAAGTGGCCAACATTCAGTTATAAAATCCTTTCTCGGACTAAATCTTAACCAATAATGACTCGTAAAAGGAAACAAATCCGTAAATTCATTATGCTTTTTCGCTCCGATTAGCATTTTCAAATACCTACTTTTCCATTCTACATTCTCCCAAAATTCCGTGTCATTAAAAAACATATTCTGGACTTTGTTCCAAGCTTTTTCTATGTCCGGATTTGAATTTTTGAAGTCAAAATTTTTGTAGATTTCGAGTTCATTAAATTCGGATTTTATGTAATGAATCGGCTTTTGTACTCCAACCCAAAAGTCTATTACTTTTGATAGTCGTTTTATATCATTAAATAGTCCACGTGCGAAACACAGTTCATAGTTCTGCTTTTCAGTCCGTTCAAAAAGTACAATTGAAAATTCTTTTTCGGTTCGAGCAAATTCTGCACGAAAACTTCTCCCTTTTTTGTTATAAAATGCATATTGATTGGGTAGAATTCCATCAATTGTCTTCGCCAATTCCACATTGGAATTAGTTCGGATTAAAACTCTTTGTATTTCTTTTGAAAAATGCATTTTGTCGTTTTCAGGCATTATACACAACTTCTTAATAAACGCAACTCATAGCACTTAGTTACTTTCCAAATGTATCTTTTTTAGCCGACAAATCAAAAGGATACTTCGGGAGATTATTCGCTAGGGGTACACTCCTGTTTATTAGCTTTCATTTATTGGTTTTTGTAGTTTGGGTTTTGGAATTTATCAGTATCCATTGATAGCGAAATGCCCATTTCCATTGGATATGGCTTTTTATTTTTAGTTTTTTTGAAATTCGTTCTAAGTCTGCCCTTTTAAATCCCCTTAAAATAGAAATCAAGCCATCTTCTTTTACCATAGGGTTTTGGATAAACAAACTCAAGGCTTTAAAAAGGTAATAGGCTAAAGGATGGCGGTGTAAATCGTTTACCACCACACCTATACGGGCAGTTTTTAGTATGGAGTTTAGTACTGTAACTATCTTATCTTCCGAGAAATGATGCAAAAATAATGTTGACAATACAATGTCATAGTTTAATTTTTTAAATTCTTCTGAAAAAATATCTTGATGTAAATAACTGATTTCTGAATGTTTTTGGGATAATTTTTGTGCGTAATTGATGGCATTGGCATTGGCATCTATGCCTATTAATTGAAAGTGATAGCCTTGTTTTTTTCCGTACTTGGCAATTATTCTGAGCATATCGCCATTGCCACAGCCCATATCTACAATGGTATATTGTTGTTTTTTAGGAACATTTTTTAGCAGTTTTTTCAATCCGTTTATAGTAACGGTATTTCCTCCTAACCAGCGATTAATGGTGGCCAATTGGCCTAAGGTATTTTCGAGCATGGTACCGCCGATGGTAAAATCGTCCATGAGCTCAACTTTTTCGGTTCTGTATTTGGTAGGTACTATAAAACTCATTTTATGATTAGGGGTTTTCCGTGGGTTTGTTCGATTATTTTGGGCAATACAGACGGAAAGCCTTTTAATGCCATGAGCATAATTTCAGAAATATATTCCATTTCAAAAAGCGAGGCTATGATATGGCCGGTTTTTAAGCGTCTTTTAAAAGCGGTATTCCACTGTTGCTTGTACTTTTTTTCTAAGGTAGCCCTCGTGGCCTTTTTTTCACTGAAATAGTCGATTAGCAATTGTGACACGAGCCTGCCGCTTCTAATGGCCATACTCATTCCGTTGCCTGCCAACGGGTGAATCATCCCGGCACTGTCTCCACACATTAAAATGTGTTGTTCAACGGGTTTTTTTGTATAGAATGACACTTGGCTAATGGTTAAGGGTTTGTCAAAAACAGCAATTGAATTTTCAAATACTTCTTTTAAAAACCGGTTTTTACAAAGTACTTTTTCTTGAAAATTTTGAATGTTTTTATAGGGTTTAAACGCCTTATAATTAGTAATATAACAGGCATTTATATTGTCATTTTCTGTTTTTGAGAGTCCGCAATACCCACCTTTAAAATTATGCAAGGCTACCAAATCGCTAGGAAAATCTCCTTTTAAATGCGTTTTTACGGCTAAGAACGGTGATTTTTTGGTTATAAAATCTCTGTGCAGGGTACTATCGAGGTTTGAGCGTTTGCCATAGGCTCCAATGGCCATTTTTGATTGGTATTGTTTATTTTTTGTTTTTATTTCAAAGGTGTTATTTACAAACTGAATATCGGTTACCGTATCTTGTACACATTGTGCCCCGCTTGCTCGGGCTTTTTGCCATAGTAGGTAGTCGAGGGTATAGCGGCTTATTCCGAATCCACCCAACGGCAATTGGGTTTCAATACTTTTACTGTTGGGTGTACTCAATAAAAACCTGCTAATTTTTTTTGCACCGTGCCTATAAGGGTCTATCGCTAACGACTGCAAATAGGGCAGTATTTCGTTAGAAACATATTCGCCACAAACTTTGTGTTTGGGATAGTTATTTTTTTCAATAACAAGTACTGCGATACCCTTTTTTGAAAGGTGAATGGCAGCGGTAAGTCCGGCCAACCCACCGCCGACAATAACAACATCAATATGTGCATTATCGTTCAAACTTATTTTTTTATGGTATATACTACTTTTATTTTTACAATATCAGACAGTACCCAACTGTTAGCGCCTACTTCATAATTCCTTCTGTTAATACTAAATTTTGAAGTGATAGTAGTGGTGTGTTTCGCTTCGGTAATTTGAAGCGGGATTACTATTTCTCTTGTTGTTTTCTTTATGGTTAAACGGGCGTGTAGTTTGTATTGATTGGCAGACACTTTTTCGATACTTGTTGATAGTAATCGTATT
>DRQI01000449.1 GCA_011330545.1 Flavobacteriia bacterium | reverse complement strand
CATTGTCAATAATATAGCCATTTTTGGTAATACCTTTGCCAACTAGCTGGCTAGACAAACTCACTGCGTTTATCGCTGCTAATTCGCGCATGTTTTGTTTAAATTCAAAGAGTTTGTCAGCCGTAATCTCTTCATCGGTTTGAAGGGTAAGGATATTTTCTTTGTCGAACCCCAAGGCAGTCTGTTGTAAAAATTTATTTTGGCGCGAAATAACAAAAACCGCTATCAGCAATACTATCACTACAGTAAATTGAAAGGCGATCAACAAATTTCTTTTGAATGTATTGTGGCGGCTCGTAGTCATCCTGTTTTTTAAAGATGCAGCCGTTGTAACAACCAAGTATTTTCTTGCGGAAATAAATGTAACGGCTATGGATAGTCCGATTATGAGAATAACTAAAAATAGTACTGATGAAAAAATAGTATCTTCAATGCGAATTGTAGTTTGAAGGTATCGGTTTAAAAAAGAGATACCTAAAAAAAGTAAAAAAACACCAATGATTGAGGCTATAGTAGTGAGTACACATACTTCTATAAAATTTTGACGCAAAAGGCTGTGATTGTTTGCCCCGAAAACTTTGAGAATACCAATATCTTTGGTTTTTGTTATTTTTTGAGCCGTATATAAGATGATATAATTGATGATGGCAAGCAGTAAAATAAGGATGCTGATACTAACAATGACAAAAATGCTTTTTTTACTTCGGTTGGTGGTAATGTCATCATCTATTGAGCCGTCAGAAAGGTGTATGTTACTGATATTTTGTAAGGTAGCGGAAAGTGACATTCCGTTTCCTTTCCATTGCCGATTGATTTTCCTTTCAAAAAAACCGGGGAAGGCACTTTCTATTTGTTGTACGGTTGCCTTATCAGACAATCGTAAATAAGATAGTAGGGTAACGCCGCCATTATATCCTGTGAAATAGGCATCGCTTTCTGCTAAATATTTTGAAGAGATTAAGGCATCAAAAACGAGGTGTGTATTTAAAGGCGGATTGGCAGCAATACCCGAAACCGTTAAAGGCCTGTGTTCATAGAGAATGGTTTTGCCTAACGGATTGGCATTGCCGAATAACTGGGCGGCTTTTTTTTGGGTCAATACAATTTTATCGGTACTGTTGAGGGCGGTTTTTGGGTTTCCTGCCAATAATTGAAATCCAAAAAATGAAAAGAAATTGGGTTCTACAAAACGGAGCTTATTGATTTTATAGCGTTGGTTTTCAACAAAACAATTCATTTCATATTCTTGTGAAACTCGGCAAAAATCATCTATTCCGGCAATTTCGTTTTTTATGTCTTTGGCGATTGGATACCACATAAAACCTGTGGTTGACGTATTGTTATTAGATTTGTAAGTGCCTACAATGCGATAGATTTTTTTAGCATTAGGATAAAACGTATCAAAGCTAAGCTCATATTTTAAGAATAAAAAGATAAAAAGGCTGGCGGCTACCCCTATTGAAAAACCGATGATATTAATGGATGAACTGATACGGTTTTTTAGGATAGAACGAAATGCGAGTTTAAAAAATAGAGGGTTCATTTTTTTTGTTTTTAAATATTATTCATCTCTTAAAGCTTCTACTGGATTATTGGTTGCCGCCCTAAAACTTTGCCAACTAACAGTTATTAGTGTAATTGTAATTGTTGCGACTCCTGCAAGGGCAAATACCCACCAATTTATAGTGGTTTTATAAGCAAAACCTTCTAACCATTTGTTCATGGCATACCAGGATAGAGGTACAGCAATTACAAAAGCAATTCCCACCCACTTTACAAAATTCTTATTTAAAAGAGATAGCACTTGTCTAATAGTGGCACCGTTTACCTTACGAATACCAATTTCTTTTTTTCTTTGAATACAAGTATAGGAGGTAAGTCCGAATAGCCCCATTGAAGCTATTAGAATAGCAAGTATGGTGAAAATCTGAAATACCGCATTAAATTTAGCGTCTTCATTATATTGTGCTTGGAATTTTTTATCTAAAAATGTATAATTAAAGGTGCTTTGAGGAAAGATTTTATTCCATTCTGCATCTATTTGAGCAATAGCAGTACTAAATCCGGAAGCCGATGCTGCTTTCTTGTTCAATTTCACTAATAAATTATTATAAGCATCTCCTTGTCGTATTACCATAGGTTTTATAGTATTTTTTAAACCAAAATGATGATAATTCTTTATGACTCCTGAAATAACCCAATCCTGCCCCCAGAATTTTACAGTTTTATCTATAGCATCTTCCATGTTGGAAATTCCCATATCTCGAATAAACTTTTCATTAATTACAACTTTATTGCTTAAACCTGTTGCTGTTGGTCTAAATTTTTCACCGGCTACAAATTCAATATCCAGTAACTCAAAATAATCTGAATGTACAGGATATGTATAGTACAAATTTTTATCATCTGTTGTTCCGTCAGGATATGTAATTCCAACTGTAGATGATAGATTTTCATATCCATCTCCCGGATAGGTTTGGGCTGTTGAAACAACATCAATAAATGGAAGTTTTTTTAATTCTTCTCCCAAAGTTACAGCATCTTTTGCTAAAAGCGAATCGGGTTTTTTACTAAACATTTCTCCATTAAGGGCAATAATTTGTTGAAGATTAACACCTAGTGGTTGTTCTTGTAGAAAATGGATTTGTTTGGTTACAACAATAGTACCAACAAGCAGTACGGTTGTTGCCAAAAATTGAGCCATAATCAATCCTTTTCTAGTATTAAGTCCATTGGCAGAAGCTCGGATTTTTCCTTTTAATGCCCTTGATGGCGAATAACTGCTTAATAAAAAAGCGGGATACAAACCAGCCAATAACATCCCAAAAAGGATAAAACTTAAAACCGGTAAAAAAGCATTAATATCAGATAACTGTAAACTTAATATCGTACCTGTAAAACTATTGTAAGTTGGTAACAGAATCATTGTTAATAATATTGCAATACCAATTGCAATACTGTTTAAAATAATAGATTCTAACAAAGATTGTAGAATTAGTTGCAACCTTTGCGCTCCAGCTACTTTTCTAATTCCTATTTCCTTAGCTCTTTCTAAGGATTTTGTAGTTGAAAGATTGATATAGTTTAACCAAGAAAGAATTAATATAATGAAGGCAATTGCAGATAAAAATTTTATTCTTGTAACACTTCCATTTGCTTCCGCTTCGTAAGGCTTATCAGAATATAAATGGATGTCTTCTAAAGGCTCTATGTTATGTCTTTCATTATTATTTCCTTCAAAATTACTCTGCATTATTTTTTGACGAAGTAGATTGATGTTTGTATTTTCTTTAACCTTTATAAAGGTAAAATAGTTGTTGAAATTCCAAGATGGTTCTTGTTGCCCTTTAAAAGCATCCCATGACTTTATCGTATTAAAAGAAATCAGAAAATTTGTCTTTAGATGTGTATTTTTAGGAATATCTTTCATAACTCCTTTTACAGTAACTATAACTTCAGACCCAGCCCAAAAGACAGATAGTATTTTACCCATAGGGTTAGAATTTCCGTATAACTTTTTAGCTAACGATTGGGTAAGTACTAAAGAATTAGGTTCTTGTAAAACGGTCAACTTATTTCCTTTAATTAATGGATAATTAAAAGTTTGAAAATAAGATGCATCGGCTATTAAGCCATTGGGTTCTT
>DRQI01000448.1 GCA_011330545.1 Flavobacteriia bacterium | reverse complement strand
ATGGCCGCCATACAGGTCGAGGTATTGAATATCTTTATCATCTGTTACCATACAATCTTTTGCCTTGACAGGAGTAACGTTGTAGCGTGGATATACATTGAATAGGTTCATAATTTTTTTAAATTTATAAAAGAAAATATCTTTTAAGTAAGTTTACTATTTGACATTTGAGTTATTTTCCGGGTTTCCGCCTTTGCGGGAATGACAGATGAATTCTATTTTATATTTGACTAATCTTATTAAAAGAGGTTACCAAGCCTTTGATTAATGACGAACTCAAGCCTTGATGTTCCATTTCGTTTAAGCCTTCGATGGTACATCCTCTTGGAGTGGTTACTTTATCGATTTCTTCTTCGGGATGGTTACCGGTTTCTACTAATAAACTCGCCGCCCCTAGGCAAGTTTGCATGGCCATTTCTTGGGCAACATTAGCTTCGAAACCCAATTGGATGGCACCTTGTGTGGTAGCTCTAATCAACCGCATCCAAAAGGCAATGCCACTGGCACAAATTACGGTGGCCGCTTGCATTTGTTCTTCGGGAATTTCTATTGACGTTCCTAATCCGTTAAAAATTGCCGATGCTATATTGATACGTTCTTTACCCTTTTTATTACTACAAATACAGGTAACCGATTTACCTACTGAAATAGCTGTATTGGGCATTGAACGGATAATATGGTTATCGACTCCGATTAGACGCTCTATTTTTTCGATTTTAAAACCTGTAATCGTAGAAATAATGACATGTTTTTCGGTTAACAAATGATGTATTTCTTCTAAAATATCTTTAAAATGCCTTGGCTGTACGGCAAATATGAGAATGTCTGAATTTTGTACGGCTTCTTTATTATCTGAACTTACGGTGACATTTTCATATTCTTCCCAATGTTGTATGCCCTCAGTTTTTCGTTTGGTGAGGTATAAGGTGGTTATCGTATTATTGACGATGAGTCCTTTGGCTATGGATAGGCCTAAGTTTCCGGCTCCTATGATGGCTATTTTCATTTTTTTTGTTTTTATTTTTTTATTGCTTTCAAGGTTTAAACTCTTGGAAGGGCCTTGTTTAGAAATATGTTCCTTTTAATTGCAAGCCTTCCTCTTCTGCAAAACCCAGCATCAAATTCATATTTTGTATGGCTTGCCCGGAGGCTCCTTTTAGTAAATTGTCTATAATGCCGGCAATTAATAATTTATCATTGTGCTTATGCAAATGGATAATACATTTATTGGTATTGACTACTTGTTTTAGATGAATGTCTTCATCACTTATAAAAGTAAATGCTGCATCCTTATAAAAATCTCGATATAATGTTTTGGCTTCTTCTAGAGTACCTTTAAAATCGGTATAGGCAGTAGCAAAAATTCCCCTGCTAAAATTTCCTCTATTGGGTAAGAAGTACACTTCTTTATCAAATGTCTCTTGCAATTGCTCAAGGGTTTGATTTATCTCTCCTAAATGCTGGTGTATAAAGGGTTTATAATATGAAAAATTATTATCGCGCCATGTAAAATGGGTCGTTTTTGACAAGGAGGTTCCTGCTCCGGTAGCACCGGTCACTGCATTTACATGAATGTCATTTTGAATTAAACCTTTACTGGCTAAGGGCAAAATTGCCAATTGAATGGCTGTGGCGAAACAACCCGGATTTGCAATAAATTTTGAATTCTGAATGACAGCTTTGTTGATCTCGGGCAAACCGTAGGTAAACGTCATTCCCTGAAAATCAGCATTTTCGACAAGCCTGAAATCATGACTCAAATCGATGATTTTTGTATGTGTTGAAAATGGGTGTTTTTCTAAAAATAGTTTCGAATTGCCATGCCCCAAACATAGAAATAATACGTCTACATCATAATTAACGGCAGCTGTAAATTCCATATTTGTTTCACCTATTAAATCTTGATGAATGTGTGCAATGGCATTGCCAGCATTGGAAGTACTATACACAAAATTGAGTTGTACTTTTTTGTGATGCAGTATGATTCTAATCAATTCTCCTGCCGTATAACCGGCGCCTCCTACAATCCCTATCTGTATCATTTTTCTTGATGTATTTGATTATAAATTTTATTTTGGTTTGACAGTATTTTGATAAACCCTTTGGCCTCATCGGCTGTCCAACCTTTATTAAGTTCGCCGTATTGTGCATAAGACGAGCTCATTAAATCATTATTAGAGATAATTCCGTTAACGGTAAATCGATACGGGTACAAAGAAACCATAACATCACCGGTAACATTTTTTTGTGAGTCTTCTAAAAAGGCTTCGATATTTCGCATCACCTCATCTAAATATTGGCCTTCGTGTAACATTGTTCCATACCAAGTTGACAAATACTCTTTATGGTGTTGCTGCCATTTGGTCAATACATGTTTTTCTAAGGTGTGATGTGCTTTTATAATTATTAATGGAGCCGCAGCTTCGAAACCCACTCTTCCTTTAATGCCTATAATGGTATCTCCTACATGAACATCCCTGCCAATAGCGTATTTTGAAGCTAATTGGCTTAACTTATTAATGTTGTTAACAGGAGTGTCTTTTACATAATTTAAGGCTATCAATTCACCTTTTTCAAAACTCAATTTTATTGTTTCTGTATGGGTTTTCTCTAAGGGGCTGGGATAGGCCTCATCAGGTAATGTCTTGTGTGAAGTGAGTGTTTCTTCACCGCCAACACTGGTACCCCATAAGCCTTTATTGATAGAGTATTTGGCTGCTGCCCAAGTATAATCAATTCCGTTTTGTTGCAGGTAATCAATTTCTGTTTGCCGAGAAAGTTGTTCATCTCTGATGGGAGTAATAATTTTAATATCCGGTGCTAATATTTGAAAAATCATATCGAATCGTACTTGGTCATTTCCTGCCCCTGTACTACCGTGGGCAATATAACCGGCACCTATTTCTTTGGCATAGTTTACAATTTCAATGGCTTGGATAATCCGTTCTGCACTCACCGAAAGCGGGTACGTATTATTCTTTAATACATTGCCAAAAACCAAGTACTTTACAACTTTTTCATAAAATGTTTGTACCGCGTTGATAGAAGTATAAGTTGTGGCTCCCAATTGCAATGCTTTTTGTTCTATTTCGGCAATTTCCGTATCAGAAAACCCACCTGTATTTACACTTACGGCATGTACTTCAAAGCCTTCATCTTTAGAAAGTTTCAATGCGCAATACGAGGTATCTAAACCTCCGCTGTATGCCAATACTAATTTCTTCATACTTTTTTGTTTTTTAGAAAGATTGACTGTTTGATATTTTTTAATCGTTGCAATACTTTTTTGTTATAAGGATGTTTTCTGTTAGTTGTACTTTTTACTTTTTGCTTTGGGTCATACAACATACCCGTACACAAACACATTTGGTGGCCTGTTCTTGCCAACACATCGTAGTTTTTACAGGTTTGGCACCCTTTCCAAAAGGCCTCATCATCGGTCAATTCTGAAAAGGTTACAGGCCGATAACCCAATTCATAGTTAATTTTCATTACTGCCAATCCGGTGGTAATTCCGAAAATTTTTGCTTTGGGGTACTTTTTTCTGGAATAGTTAAAAATGGCTTCTTTTATTTTTTTTGCCAGGCCTTGTTTTCTAAAATCGGGGTGTACAATCAAACCCGAGTTGGCAACAAATTTACCGTGTTGCCATGCTTCGATATAACAAAACCCGGCAAACCGTTTGCCTTCTAATGCTATCACTGCATTGTTGCTTTCTAACTTAGCGATGATGTACTCAGGGGTACGTTTTGCAATACCGGTACCTCTAATTTTAGCAGAATCTGTAATTGTTTTACAAATGATATCTGCATATTTTATATGCGATTTATTGGCAATGACAATATCCATATTCGTATTGTGATTGTATGATTAAAAAATGTTGAAAAATGATGTGTTGAAAAAAGAACCGGACTCACCTAAGTTCCATAAATAAATTGGTACCCTTACGGGCGACGTGTTGCAAAACGGCGTCTGGAAGTTGCGAAAATTGTATGTAAATAAAATTCTTTCACGGGGCAATAGTAACTATTTTATTTTAATAATCATAAAAAATCGCTCAAAAAATAGTGTGCTTTTTTGTTTTTTATCATTTTATGAAAAATAACGCCCTTTATTTATGAATGTCAAAACTGAAATCAACAATACTCATAACTATATAATCTTTAATTAATTAGCATAAAAGTTTTTAACTTCTATTAACAATTTTACCATGGAACATTAGTATTTTGATATTTTTGAAACACCATGGCACCACAAGAGTTTCAATTTAATATCCACCATACTGTTTTACAGGGCTACTATTGGAAAGCAGCATCTGCCAAAGCTGCGATTGTTTTGGTACATGGTATGGGCGAGCATGCTATGCGCTATGCCGATTCTGTAATTCCGGCTTTTTTAAAACACGATATTTCTGTTATTTCTTACGATCAATTTGGCCATGGCAACACGCAAGGCAAGAAGGGCCATAATCCGGGATATGAAGCGGTGTTAGATTGTGTTCAAATAGTATCTGAAAAAGCACTTGCCATTTTTGGGGATATTCCACTGTTTTTATACGGACATAGCATGGGAGGCAATGTTGTAATTAATTATGTACTGAGAAGAAAACATCCTTTTAAAGGCGTGATTGCTACGAGTCCGTTTTTACGATTGGCTTTTCAACCGCCTTCATGGAAATTGGCCATCGGAAAAATCCTCCAAAAAATAGCCCCGTCATTAACCATGGGAAATGAATTGGATGTCAATGCTATTTCTAGAGACGCTGCCGAAGTCCAAAAATATACAGACGACCCACTGGTACATGATAAGATTAGCCCTAACTATTCTCTTACTTTTATGAAAACCGGAGAATGGGCCATTGAAAACGCCTCTCAATTGTCGATTCCGATGTTGGTGTTACACGGTACCGGAGATCAAATTATAAGTTACAAAGCCTCTGAAACATTTGTAAAAAATACCAATGGCATGGCAACATTACACTTATTTGACGGCGGGTATCACGAATTACACCATGATTTGTGTAAGCAAGAAATGATGGCAATGGTTGTAAACTGGGTAGAAAGTAATCTAACACAGCATGCTTTATGAAAACATTTGTTTGTTTTAGTTTGCTGATACTACCTTTTACCTTTTTTGCGCAAGGCGTACCTTATGCCTCGTCTCTAACTTCAACAACTACCTCTGAAACTCCTGCTGCCACAGTAACTTACGCAGATGAAGTAGACACTAACTTAATGGCCAAGTTATACAATTCGCCATTGTACGAAAATACCCCTAAAAATACAACAACTGACAAATTTACTGTTGATATTTTAAAGTTGCGATTAAAAAATTTAGATAAAAATACTCCTTTAAATGTACGGTACAATACTACTGTTGAATCTTATATCAATACTTATTTGAATACGAGAAAAGAGGATATCTCAAGTTTAATGGATAAGGCAACTTATTACTTTCCTATTTTTGAAGAGTCTCTCGATAAATATGACCTTCCGTTAGAAATAAAATATTTGGCGATTGTCGAATCGGCATTAGAGCCTACTTCTAAATCGCAAGTAGGCGCCAAAGGGCTATGGCAATTTATGTACCATACCGCAAAGCAATTCGGCCTTCATATTACCTCTTATGTCGATGAGCGATTAGACCCTGTAAAAGCTACCGAGGCAGCATGTCAATATTTAGAAAGTTTACACGAAACATTCGGTGACTGGGATTTGGCGTTGGCGGCTTACAACTCAGGCCCGGGCAATGTATCAAAAGCCATCAGGCGTTCAGGGGGTTCTAAAAATTATTGGACTATCAGGCGTTATTTGCCCTTAGAAACACAACAATATGTTCCGGCATTTTACGCTACGTTTTATCTTTTTGAATATGGTGAAAAACACGGCATTTATCCTAAAAATGCGGCGATTACTTTTTTTGAAACAGACACCGTTCACGTAAAGAAAAAAGTATCTTTTCAAAAGATACAACAAGAAATACATATTGACAATGCATTGTTAAAAAAATTAAACCCTCAATATAAATTGGGTATAATTCCTGCTACCGAGACTTCAAATGTTTTAACGCTACCCAAAAGCCTTATCGGGAAATTTATTTCAACCGAACACAACATTTACAACATCCCTAAAAAGCACAGTATATCAAAACATATTGTCGCCACTGCGATAAACAGCGATGCCCTTTTGCCAAGTACCAAACAAACTAACAGGGTGATACAAAAGAAAAATATAACAGCCCAAAAGAAATTTCTTCTTTATACGGTAAAAAAAGGGGATTCT
>DRQI01000447.1 GCA_011330545.1 Flavobacteriia bacterium | reverse complement strand
CGTGTCCACATAAACATGGTATTGGTTGCAATATCGCCAAAATCTTGTTTTACGCCGTTTTCCAATCCTTTGCCTGCCGCCAATAATAAGATAAGGATAAAAATACCCCAGATAACGCCAAAAGCCGTCAACAGTGTCCTAAACCAATTTGTGGTCAGCACTTCTAATATTTCATTCCAACGGTCTTTGTTAAACATGGTTATTGGGTTCTGTGTTTCGGGTTTCGGGTTTTGAGTTCTGTGTTTATTTGTTTAATCAGTGTTATCTGTATTCTGTTTTTGAGTTCTGTTTTTTGTATTTTGAGATTTTAGTTTTTTGTTTTGGGTTAATTTGTGATTATCAGCTAAATCCATGTTATCTGTGTTCTATTTTTTGTATTTTGTTTTCTCAGTTTTTAATTTTAAACCTTAAACCTTAAACCTTAAACCTTAAACCTTAAACCTTAAACCTTAAACCTTAAACCTTTTCTCTTTCCTTACATAGTAAGTTTCATACCTCTAGCTTCAATCTTCCCTTTTCTAACTTGCCACAATCACTCATCGCGCAATGCCTCAATAGGCTGAATATGGGCGGCACGCCATGCCGGGATAAATCCTGCCAAGGCACCGACAATAATCAATAAAAATACCATGGTAAGGGCAATAGAAAAGTTTATAGACGGATTTACAATATAATCTATTTCAATATTAGGGCCTATAATTTCTAAGAGTGCCATGCTGAATATCAATCCGGCAAAACCGGCAATAGCGGTCACAAAAACAGCTTCGTGTAAAATCATTCCGATAATTGACCACGGTTTGGCGCCTAAAGCCTTTCTAATGCCAATTTCTTTAGTCCGTTCTTTTACTACAATAAGCATGATGTTTCCTACGCCTACCACACCGGCAATAATGGTAAAAATACCTACCACCCAGAAAAAGAAAGCAATGTTGTCTGTTAGGGTATAATATCGTTTGGCTTCTTTTAAGGCATTAAACACATTGATAGCATTGGTATCATCAGGAGCCACCGTGTGCGATTGCTGTAAATATTGTTTGATATCTTCTGTAAATTTATTTGAAATTTCAACCGCTTTATCAAAATTTTCTGCAGGCTGTAGCGTAAAATACAAGTTCGAAACTTTATTAGAACCATTAAAAATATTTTGAGCGGTGGTGATGGGGATAAAAATGCTGTTTTCTTCGCGTTCACCACCTTTATCTTTGTAAACCCCCACAATTTTAAAATTGATTCCCGAAATTTGAAGGTATTCATTCAATGGGTCATCTACTTCTTTTAGGAGCTCTCGCTTAATTTTATTACTGATAACTACTACTTTATTGTTGGTTTGTAAATCGGCATAATTGATAAATCGGCCCGAAAGCATATTTTGATTTTCTATTTGCTGGTAATCAGGGCTTACCCCTCTAGTTCCGTAAGCACCTGATTCTTCTTTATAATTGATTGTGGCACCGCGAACCCTAAACTGTTCTGATTTATATTCTAATTGGTCAGCATAAACAGAGGTGATATAGTCATAATTACCATTTTGTAGCCGTATTCTACGTCCCGGATTCAACCCTTTGTATCCTTTTGAAGTTACGTTGGTCCATACGGCAATACGGTTGGTAGCATCGGCTTCAAATTCTTTACGGATACCGTTTTGCATGCCTTGTCCGAAACCCAATAAAATAACTAGGATAAAAATACCCGAAGCTACCGACAATCCGGTAAGGAAGGTACGTAACTTATTTTTTCGGATGGTATCGAATATCTCTTGCCAGCGATCAAAATCAAACATGCAGTATTATTTTAGTAGGAATGAGTAAACCGGTTTCATAATAGACGCTCGGCAGGTAGTATTTGTTACATAAAAAAATGAAAAATATGTCGGTTTAGAGCCTTGGTAAAAGTAAATCGCTTAAATTGCCGGTTCAGTTGGTGTATAAAATAGAAAAATCAATTGGTAAGAATCAATAAATATTTAAGCGAAGTAGGATATTGTTCGCGTAGGGCGGCTGATAAGTTAATCAGTCAAGGGCGTATTACTGTTAATGGAACGGTACCCGAAATGGGTACAAAAATTTCACAAGAAGATGAAGTGCGCGTAGACGGAAAATTAATCTCAATGCCCGAAGAGCAACCGGTGTATATCGCTTTTCACAAACCTGTTGGTATTGTGTGTACCACAGATACCCGTGTAGAAAAAGATAATATCATTGATTATATCAAGTTTCCAAAACGTATTTTCCCGATTGGAAGATTAGACAAACCCAGTGAAGGCCTAATTTTTTTAACCAATGACGGAGATATCGTCAACAAAATATTACGGGCAAGAAACAATCACGAAAAAGAATATTTGGTAACAGTAAACCGGGCTATAACTAAAAATTTTATTCAAAAAATGAGCAACGGCATACCTATTTTAGATACCGTTACACGTAAATGCTACGTAAAACAACTAAGTGAATTCAAATTTAAAATTGTACTAACTCAAGGTTTGAATAGGCAAATTCGTAGGATGTGCGAATATTTAGATTATAAAGTGGTACGGTTGAAAAGAATTCGGATTATGAACATATCACTAGATGTACCCGTTGGCAGGTGGAGGTATTTGACAGAAAAAGAATTAAAAGAAATCAACCAATTGGTTGCTACATCGGCTAAAACAGATGATAGGCCATAAAAAAAGCCCGCTAAAAAAGCAGGCTCTGCAATGAACTAAATCAATTAAATCAAATAATAGTCGACTGCCCTAAATGAATATTGTGGAAATTTAGATTACTATCATCGGGATATAAAATATAATCTGCAATAAAATCACCTACCTTTTCGGTGGTAATCGTATCGTAATCGGTATTGACATCAGGAGTAGAAATTTTGAGTTTTAACGATTTTTCTACACCTTTATGAATTGATGCTGCTTCTTCATGCAAGCCAACATGCTCTAATAACATGGCCGCTGATAATATAGAAGCTACCGGATTGGCAATGCCTTTTCCTTTTGCCTGTGGGAAAGAGCCGTGTATGGGCTCAAATAAGGCGTATTTTTTTCCTGTGGATGCCGATGCCAATAAACCGATAGAGCCACCGATAACACTGGCTTCATCAGAAATAATGTCACCAAACATATTTTCGGTTAAGATTACATCAAACTGCTTGGGGTTTAAAATGAGTTGCATGGCAGCATTGTCAACAAATAAATAGTCTAAGGCTACATCATCATAGTTTTTACTGACATTGGCTACAACTTTTCTCCATAATCTTGAAGATTCTAAGACATTGGCCTTATCGACCAAGGTTAGTTTTTTTCGCCTGTTTTGTGCTGCTTTAAAAGCCGAGTGGGCGATGCGCTCTATTTCTTCTTCGGTATATTCGCATAGGTCTGAAGCGGTTTTTCCATCGTCACTTAATTTTTTCTCCCCAAAATAAATACCTCCGGTAAGCTCGCGGTAAATGGTAAAATCTACACCTTTTATAATTTTTTTCTTTAGGGGCGATTTTTCAAGAAGTTGTTCATAGGCTTTTATAGGCCTGATATTGGTAAATAAGCCCAATGCTTTTCTGAGTTGCAGCAAGCCTTGTTCAGGACGTACTTTGGCAGCGGGGTTATTGTCATATTTCGGGTCACCGATGGCTCCGAATAAAATAACATCGGCATCTAAACAAATGTCTAAGGTTTTTTGTGGTAAGGCCTCTCCGGTTTTATCAATGGCACTAGCGCCTACCAAGGCCTCTTTATACATAAAAGTATGGTCAAACTGATGCGAAATGGCTTCTAACACTTTTTTTGCTTGTTTGGTTACTTCGGGGCCGATACCGTCACCCGGTAATATTGCTATGGTCAATTTCATGGCGTGCTACTTTTTATTTTCTCATGTACATTGAAACCTGCTGTGTTTAAGTTGGCGTTGATGACAGAAACCGAAGAAAAGATACCGGTTTCGCCTACTAGGCCTTACGCATAAACAGATAGGTTTACAATGTTCAATTTTTTTAATGTTAACTTTCTTTTTTACTATTTTGATTTATTCATTTTTGTTACTGCTTACTGTGATAACCTCACAGTTTCAAATGCTTCAATTTTTTCTTTTTT
>DRQI01000446.1 GCA_011330545.1 Flavobacteriia bacterium | reverse complement strand
TATAAAGTAACAGGTTCTGAAAAAGGAACCATCAACTTAAAATCAGGGTTCTTAACTTTTGATAAAGGCAACCTTACGGGAGGCGAATTTGTTATGGATATGAATACCATTACCAGTACAGACCTCACCGGTACTTACAAAAATAAGCTCGAAGGGCATTTAAAATCAGATGATTTCTTTGGAGTGGCCAATTACCCAACTGCAAAATTGGTTATTAAAAAAGTAACAGCTACCGGGAAAAATGCTTATGAAGTTACCGGCAATTTAACCATCAAAGGAAAAACCAATACCATAACTTTTGCTATTTCTATCTATGGCAACAAAGCCACTGCGAATCTTAAAATTGATCGAACCCTATACAATGTAAGATATGGCTCTACCCGTTTTTTTGACGGATTAAAAGACAAAGCCATTTATGATGAATTTGATTTGATTGCCGATTTAGAATTTTAACCATATCACAACTACCTTTTTACCAATATAAAACGCGCCTAAGAACAGGTGCGTTTTTTTGTTCATGCACACCACACGTTAGGTCAAAAATGTTAAAATTTCTTTAAATAAAAAAAATATCACTTTATTTTACAGTAAAAATTAAAACCAAATTGTTATACATATAAAATTAGTAAAATAAATACCCAATCTTCAAAATAATAAAAACACACAATTTTTGTTTAGTATTATATCAAACAATTACGTATTGAAATTTATACTTATTATGAAAAAAATAATATTTCCTTTATTCTTCATGGCAACTCTTTTGGCAAATGCACAAGACTGGCATACCGATTTCGAACAAGCAAAAAGAATTGCCAAAGAAAAAAACCAAAATATTGTACTCGTTTTTGAAGGGTCTGATTGGTGTGCGCCCTGTAAAAAACTCAATAGAGAAATCTTTAATTCAAAGGAATTTAAAACCTATTCGAAAGAACATTTTGTATTGTTAAAAGTAGATTTCCCAAAGAAGAAAAAAAATAAACTGACAAAAATCCAACAAGAAAAAAACTATAGCTTGGCTGAAAAATATAACCATCGAGGTTTTTTTCCCCTAGTAGTAGTTTTAAATAAGAAAGGAGATGTATTAGGAGAGACAGGTTATACTAAGTCATCTCCAACAGAATATATCGAATTACTTGCTGCCTTTTAAGATTTTTAAATGAAAAAATCAATACTGCTTACTGCTGCTGTTTTATTTACTGCCACTATCTATGCACAGCAAACCTATAGGCGTACCTTAAAATTAATGGGTAGTCGGTTTGACATCACCGTAGTAGCCAATGATTCGCTAAAAGGAAACGCATATATTGATTTAGCCGTAAAAAAAATAAGTACCATTGAACAATTAATTTCTTCTTGGGATGCCAAATCGCAAACCTCACTAATCAATCAAAATGCCGGAATAAAACCTATAAAAGTTGATATTGAGCTATTTAATTTAATAAAGCGCGCGCTTATGATTTCTAAATTAACAGATGGGGCTTTTGACATTAGTTATGCTTCAATGGATGCCATTTGGAAATTTGACGGCTCGATGAAAGAAATGCCCTCAGAGAAAGCGATAAAAGCCTCGGTTAAAAAAGTAGGGTATCAAAACATTCTCTTAGACGAGAAAAACCATACGGTCTTTTTAAAATTGAAAGGAATGAAAATTGGTTTTGGCGCTATTGGCAAAGGCTATGCCGCAGACAAAGCCAAACAACTATTACTATCAAAAGGAGTAGTTGCCGGTATTATCAATGCTTCGGGCGATATGAATACTTGGGGAAAACAACCCAATGGCGATTATTGGAAAGTAGCCATTACCAATCCGTTAAACAAAAAAAATGCTTTTGGACTGTTACCCATTAAGCACGGCGCTGTAGTTACTTCGGGTAATTATGAAAAATATGTAACCTTTAATGGCAAGCGCTATACACATATTATTGACCCGAGAACCGGATATCCGTCAAGCGGAATTATAAGTGCTACCGTATTTGCCCCCAAAGCCGAATTGGCAGATGCTTTAGCCACTTCTATTTTTGTAATGGGTATTGATATTGGAATCAACAGAATAAACCAAATACCCAATGTTGAATGTATCATCATTGATGACAAAGGCAACATACACACCTCTAAACATATAGATATTGAAAAAATTTAAAATTATAACCCAATGAGCTTTTTAAAGAAAAAATACAATAAACAAACCATATTTCACAAGGGTAAAAAAATAGTTTACCTAGCAATTGCCGGTAGTTTTTTAACCTCATGTGTAGTGGTTAAAGAATACGAAAAAGTAAATTTAAATGACCCTGATATGATATTAGCTGCTCGAAAATCAAATAAATTTGAAACCACTTTTCAAGCCTATCGAGAATCAGCAGCAGGGGCAAACGGAGGAAAAACAGGTGGAGGCTGTGGATGCAATTAATCGCTAAGTCATTATCTCGAATAAGCCATATAAATAAATACCCTTTAAAATAATAGCCTCACCTAAAAAAAGAAAGGAATTTGGCTAAAAGTATCTTAAAAAGATGAAAAAATTAATCTTAGTATCAACCCTACTCATTACCTCTTTTTCTTTTTCGCAACAATCATCCCAAAACACAACAGAAACCTATAAAAAACGGGTATTAGAAAAAGCAGAAGTCGATTTTTTATCAAGCTATTATGTACAAAGCGGAGATAATGCCGCTGTTACCGGTGGTATTGGCGATGAAAAACTGACAGATGTAGCCACTGATATTGTGGTGGCAATTCCGTTAAATGACGATGATGTATTTACCATAGACGCTACTATATCAGCTTACACCTCTGCTTCTTCAAGTAATCTAGACCCCTTTGATAAGTCTGGGGCTTCTAGAAGAGGAGATGATGATGACAGGCGTATCGATTCAAAAGCTGCCAGTGCAATTACCGGGAGCCCTTGGGTAGAGTCTACAGGGGCATCAAGATCAGATGTATGGGCACATGGGGATTTTGGATATAGCCATACGTCTAATGACCGAAATAAAATTTGGTCGGCCAATATAAATTTTGCCACAGAATATGATTACACTTCCTTTGGTTTCGGAGCGAGTTACACTTGGCTGTTCAATAAAAAAAATACAGAACTCAGCTTAAAAGGCAACGCTTATTTAGATACTTGGAATCCGAGATACCCCACCGAATTAGATTCTTATTTAGAAGCCGGCCAAAACTTAAATAGGGGGTTTTTTAGCAGTATTGATATTTTAGACCAAAACGGAACTATTATCGATAAAAACAGCCCAAATGCATGGAAGCCATTTAACACAACACTAGTAGACAATAAAAGTAGAAATACCTTTTCTGCTTCACTAAGTTTTTCGCAAATATTGAGTAAAAATGCACAAATTTCATTCTTTATAGATGCCATACAACAAGACGGCTGGCTATCAAGCCCTATGCAACGGGTGTATTTTGCTGACCGGGCGAACTATTACATCGGAAATGCGGCCAGTATCCCAAATTATACATCAACAACCAACAGGGATGTTTTTCAGTTGGCCGACGATATAGAACGATTGCCCGGCACACGTTTTAAAATACCCATTGGTATGCGGTTTAATTATTATATCAACGAATTTTTTGTGCTGAGAACCTATTATCGCTATTATACAGATGATTGGGGCGTTACTTCACATACGGCAGAAATAGAATTGCCTATAAAAATTGCTGATAAGTTTACCATATATCCGTCATATCGTTATTATACACAAACAGCGGCAGATTACTTTGGCCCTTATGAGCAAATTTTATCTACGCAGCAATTTTATACTTCAGATTATGATTTATCGAATTTCAATGCGAATCAATATGGGTTTGGTATTAAATATACCGATATCTTTACAAAATTGCACGTATGGAAACTCCATCTAAAAAATATCAATTTAAAATACAATCATTACGATAGGAGTACCCAGCTAAAATCGGATATTGTTTCCTTAGGGTTCAAGTATATCTTTGAATAAACATTAATAGCATTAGCCGGCCTTCTATCGAAATTCTTGCCCTCTATTTAAAGCCTTTATTTAATTATAAATTATATCTATTGTTTTTTGTTGAACGATAATTTTTGTAGATTTATATTTGCATAAAACTTTAAATAGATAACAATATGGAAATACAAGAAACAACCGTAAACACAATGCCCAGAATTGGCGATAAAGCGCCTGATTTTGAGGCAGTAACTACAAAAGGGCCTATAAAATTTTCTGATTTTGCAAAAGACAAATGGATTGTCATGTTCTCGCATCCTGCTGATTTTACGCCGGTGTGTACTACTGAAATGAGTGGTTTTGCCATTAGAAAAGGTGAATTTGATGCTTTAAACACCCAATTAATAGGGTTGAGTATTGACAGTATTCACGCGCATTTAGGCTGGGTAAATAATGTCAAAAAAAATACCGGTGTATATTTCGACTTTCCGATAATTGCCGATATAGATATGAAAGTTTCTAAATTATACGGAATGTTGCAGCCCAACGAAAGTGAAACTGCCGCAGTACGTGCCGTATTTTTTATAGACCCTGAAAAGAAAATCCGCCTTATCATGTATTACCCGCTAAATGTTGGAAGAAACATGGATGAGATTTTAAGAGCCTTAGTAGCCTTACAAACCTCCGATAAATATCAAGTTGCCATGCCGCTTGATTGGAAAAAAGGTGATAAGGTAATTGTTCCTCCACCAAAAACACTAGATGAAATGCAAGAACGATTGGATGATGATTCGTTAGAAAAAGTTGATTTCTATTTAGTTAAAAAAGAAATTTAATAGTTATAATTTTCTGTTTTTAAATTGAAAAAATGCTGCCTAAAAATAATTGAATGTTATTTTTAGGCAGCTTTTTTTATCGAACTCGTTTAAACTTTTTGGATTAAAGTGAAAATTAGGGGTTTTTTACCCTATTGAAGGCTTTTTTGAGTTGCATAGCAGGGCTATGGAAGGAAAAAAAGACAAAAATAGGGTGCAAAAGGACAATTTTTTAGCTAATTGAAAAAGTTTAAACGAGTTCATCAACTAAAATAACTAAAAGTTTCGCCCTTCTTAATGTTGAGCAGCGATTCGTAAATCAACCGAATTACATTTTCAACATCTTCTTTATGTACCATTTCTACCGTAGTATGCATATAGCGTAATGGCAACGAAATCAACGCACTGGCAACGCCACTATTACTATAAGCAAAAGCATCGGTATCTGTACCCGTAGCCCTCGAAAGTGCGGCGCGTTGAAACGGAATCTTATGTTTTTCGGCCGTTTCGGTAATTAAATCGCGTAATCTCTGTTGTACTGCCGGGGCATAGGCAACTACCGGGCCTTTGCCCATTTCGCAATAGCCTTCTTTCTTTTTATCTATCATCGGAGTAGTAGTATCGTGCGTAACGTCTGTAACAATGGCAGCATTGGGTTGGATACGTTCGGCTATCATCTGCGCCCCCCGCAAGCCAATTTCTTCTTGTACCGAATTTACAATGTACAAGCCGAATGGCAATTTCTTTTTGTTTTCATGTAGTAACCGTGCTACTTCGGCAATCATAAAACCGCCCATCCTATTATCTAAAGCCCTGCATACAAAATTGTTTTTATTTAAAATATGAAAGGCATCAGGATACGTAATCACACACCCTACATGAACCCCTAATTTTTCTACTTCTTCTTTTGTTGTGCATCCTATATCGATAAAAATATTATCCGGTTTTGGGGGCTCTTCTTTCGCCCGATTGCGGGTATGAATTGCCGGCCAACCGAACACTCCTTTTACAATGCCCTTTTTAGTATGGATATCTACAATTTTACTAGGTGCGATTTGGTGGTCAGAACCACCATTTCTAATTACATATAACAATCCGTTATCAGAAATATAGTTTACATACCATGAAATTTCATCGGCGTGCCCTTCAATCACCACTTTATAAGTAGCTTTTGGGTTTATTACCGCTACTGCCGTACCATAGGTGTCTGTAAAAAATTCATCTACATAGGGTTTTAAATATTGCATCCATATTTTTTGCCCGCCCCATTCATACCCTGTAGGAGCCGCATTATTTAAGTATTTTTCTAGAAATGCCAGGGATTTTTTTGTTATTATCTGTTTTTTTGCCATAAGAATTTTTGTTGCTTATATTTCAAAAAAAGAAGTTCAGAACTTCTTTTACCGTTATTCATTTCGGTAAAAATAAGGTGATTTCTTTACTTTTGCCAAACACTAAACAATTATTTTTACTTTTCTTTTCAGTGCCTGACAAAATGAATCACTTTCAGTCTATTTTATTTATTGCTATCCGTAAAGGCATTGCAGGTTTTTGAAACCTGTTTGGTTTTAAAACCATAAAGGGCTAATGCTTTTAATTTTAGGTTATTCTCTTTTCTGAATATTTTTTGTTATCAACTTAATTAAATTTCATTTTTTTATAATCCTTAAATTGATGTACTCATCCCTTTATTGTTTTGGAGTGAACCCTTCCGTCCACGCCTATGGCGTGGCCACCTTCCCTTTTTAAGGGAAGGAATTAAAATTTGTCTCCACTTTAAAATTGTACTTAATTTTCAAATTCTTTTTGGCGTCCTTTTCAGTATCGACAACCAAAAGGTGAACATGATTAGAGGTCACGATATAGTTGAGGACACATAGGCCATACCGTTTTTTTGCTTCAAAAAGCCAGTGACGCCATCGTGTCCTGTCCTTTTCAAAACGG
>DRQI01000445.1 GCA_011330545.1 Flavobacteriia bacterium | reverse complement strand
TAATAATGTGTTTGTAAAAAATCTATCAATAATTCATCATCAATCAGGGCTTGGGCTGCCGGATCAAAAGGAGCATTATTGTCATTTTTTTTACATGAAAAAAATAGTATCGGTATGATTATTAATAGAATGCTATATTTTAGTTTCATCTTGTGCTTTTTTACTGTTTTAGAATGTTTACCCTCAATTTATATTCCTAACAACACCTACAAGGAGTACTAAACGAGTTTCTTAGTATTTCGGGCTGCAATTTACAGTTAATTTCTAAAAAAAATCTGTTAAAATCCGATTTAACAAAATTTTATTAACACATTATTTTCTACCCGTAATTTCTCAGAGGCTATACAACCTAATGATGCGAACATTTAGAGAAGGTTGCTTTTAGTTAAAATAGGATTTGTATTCTTTTAAATGTGTACGTATCTTATCGGTAATCATCTTGCCTTGGGCTACAGAAGTTACTTCTTTGAGCTTGTCAACTTTTTTTAACAAAGGCACCAAAAAAATGTGTAAATTATCATGTGAAGCCCCTTTCATAGTACATTTATCGAGAATTACAGTCAACTCGCCTGACAATTTTTTTGCTAAAATTTTATAATCGTTTATGCTTTCAAATTTATCATTCGATACTATTTCTTGTAATTTTTCAATTCCCTGTGTTGTCTCTATATTAGCCGTCCATGTATTGCCATTATCGAGTTTCATTTGTTGTTTCCAATTGTTTTGGCCCTGCATTCCCATTCCTTTTCCACGGCTACCGTGCTGTTCTTTAAAATGTGCCTCAAACCACGCCGGTTGTTCTATTTCGGTATCATAGATATAGGCCGCAATCTTCTTTAAATCATCTTCTTTAAAGGCTTGTTTTGGCATCACTTTAAATCGTTGTACGGCGCCTCTCATCAATGATTTTTCTTCTGTTGGGTTTTTGGCCCAATTAACAACAGCTTCTACAAAGCCTTCTTTAGTTGCATATTGATTTTGATAACGCCTTTTAACTGCTATCATTGGAGGGGCAATGATCTCATCATGCGATTTGGTGGTTACGCTATGGCAGGCATAACAGTTATTTTTTAACAAGGTATATCCTTCTGACGATTCAGGTACGTTTGCTTTGGCAATATCCGGTGTTGAGGAAACATTTTCGGACTGCGTTTTTTTAATACAACTCGATAGTAAAAGGGTGACGGAAATAACTGCTAATAGTATTGTTTTCATTACGTTATAAGTATTTTAATATTCAATTTTATCTGTATCAAAGATACGTTTATTTTAAGTTTTTATACGGCATTCATTTTGACTTTTTCTATTTCTTGAAAAATGGTAGCTATTTACCTTTATTTTGCTATTTTTCTTGTATTTAGCAATACTGTATTCTTCAAAGAATACCTTATCTGTTAAAAGTTTTTTATGTTTTTTTCAAAACAAAAGGTTGAGATGAGTTCATAAAATAATACAGCTAATAATTTATAAATGACAAATTATTAGCTGTATTATTTTGTTTGGTATAATTAATTAACTCTGATAAGTTACTGACCACATCTTTCATTTGCACTATTAATTATTTCTGTAAACTCTTCCAATGTAATAAATTGTTGAACATAAGTAACTTCATTAGCAACCAATTGGCCAACATAACTTCTTAGGTGGTTTCTTGAACCGCATCGCAATTTATCATAGACACTCAAGATATCTGTTTTGGTAGTTCTTGACTCAAAATCTTCAATGTCTCTGATATCCAAGTCTTCGATAGTTGCGCCTACTTTTAAGGCTTCAACTAATGAAATGTCAGATTGCGCAGTCAAATTGTTATACAATGTTTGCAATTCTTGATTTACAAAAACGCCTCTATCTGCCGACGCAGGGTCACTTAATTGATAGGCATTTAACAATGTCAAAACCTGATCCATGTGTTGTTGTTCACTTTGTGAAATATTATTGAATATCGCTTCACCGTATTTGTCAAACGAAAATAAATAGACATCTCTTGCTAATTTCTCTTCTTCTCTTAAAAATAAGAGGTCATCTTTCTCTTGTTGGGATAAAGTTGCCGTTTGTGCTATTTGTGTTGTATCGTCGTCGTCTGAACAACTACTTACTACTGATAAAATTACCGCCATGGTAATAACTGCTAATTTCTTCATGTTTTTAGTATTTAAATTATTTATAATTTTTATTAATGATTGCAAAATAGGTGCCCAAAATTCTCAATATTAGCAACTTATGTTACATAAGAAATCGTTTAAAATCATTCTAAATAGTATGTCTACTCATAAGATACATGAAGGTGATTAGAAAAGAAACCATCCAAAAGATATTACTTTGGGATGGCCTATTTATTATCTCAAATGAACTATCTCAAGGCGGGGTTCATCAAAAAATCAAGTGGAAAAATTAATTTTTATTGTTGATGAAAATTTTAGTTTTCAAACTTTTCTCTAGTATCTGAGGCAAAACCCTGAAACGTGAGTTCAATATAAAAAATGTAGCTAATAACACTAAATCTCATTAAATAGTAGCCCTCTGTCAGTTTGAGCCCGCCTGTGGTAGGCAGGTACAGTCGAAAACTATTTAAAAACCCTTTCGATAAACTGCATTTACCGTCTACAAAGAAAAATTAATGATAGGTTACCTAAAGTTTATCTTGCGCATTCGTAAACTTTGAGGTGTTATCTCTAAATACTCATCATCTCGAATATATTCCATACATTCTTCTAATGAAAACTGCACTTTCGGAAATATTTTGGCTGCATCATCTGCTCCTGAGCTACGCACATTCGACAGTTTTTTCCCTTTGATAAGGTTTACGCCCATATCATCTTGACGTGTATTTTCTCCGATGACTTGCCCTTTATAGATTTGTTCGTTAGGGTCTATAAAGAATTTTCCCCTGTCTTGTAGCCTATCAATAGCGTAAGCAGTGGCTTTACCGGTTTCTGAAGATACGATGGCGCCATTGGTTACATCGTTAAATTCGCCTTTATACACATCGTATCCGCGAAGGCGGTGATTGATGATGGCTTCTCCTGAGGTAGCGGTCAGTAATCTATTTCTCAAACCTATCAAGCCCCGTGAAGGAATGTCAAATTCTAAATGCTGCAAATCGCCTTTAGGTTCCATTACCAACAAGTCGCCTTTTCTAAGGGTTACCAAATTGATGACTTTACTGGCCGATGTTTCAGGTACATCTATCACCAAAGTTTCATAAGGTTCGCATTGTTGGCCGTCTATTTTCTTTAAAATTACTTTTGGGCGCCCAACTTGTAATTCATATCCTTCCCTGCGCATGGTTTCTATCAATACTGATAAGTGTAAGATACCACGGCCATATACATTGAATTTATCTTCAGCATCGGTTTCTTCTACGCGCAATGCTAAATTTTTTTCTGTTTCTTTAAACAATCTATCCCTTAAATGCCTAGAGGTTACGTATTTACCTTCTTTTCCGAAAAATGGCGAATTATTAATGGTAAACAGCATACTCATGGTGGGTTCATCGATGGCTATCCTCGGCAATGCTTCGGGGTTCTCTAAATCGGCAATGGTATCTCCAATTTCAAAACCTTCAATTCCGGTTATCGCACAGATATCGCCACTTCGTACTTGAGATACTTTTGCTTTTCCCATTCCTTCAAATACGTGAAGTTCTTTGATGCGTACTTTTTTAGTAGTGCCATCTGCCTTACAAAGCATATAATCTTTACTTTCTTCTAGGTCTCCCCTAAAAATCCTACCGATAGCAATCCTTCCTGTAAAAGAAGAAAAATCTAATGATGTAATTTGCATTTGCGGAGAGCCTTCTCTGTATGGAGCTTCGGGGATAGCCGCTACAACGGCATCTAATAAGGGAATGATATTGTCAGTCGGGTGTTGCCAATCGGTACTCATCCACCCTTGTTTTGCCGAACCGTAGATGGTTGTAAAATCTAATTGTTCTTCGGTGGCATCTAAGGCAAACATCAAGTCGAACACTTTTTCGTGAACCAAATCGGGGGTGCAATTTTCTTTGTCAACTTTATTGATAACCACAATGGGAATCAATCCTAATTCTAAGGCTTTCCCCAATACAAACCGAGTTTGTGGCATCGGCCCTTCAAAAGCATCTACCAACAACAAAACACCGTCAGCCATTTTTAAAACACGCTCTACTTCTCCTCCAAAATCGGCATGGCCGGGCGTGTCTATTACATTAATTTTAACACCTTTATAGGTAACGGATACATTTTTGGAAAGGATGGTAATACCACGCTCGCGTTCTAAATCATTGCTATCGAGCAATAAGTCTTGGCGTTCTTTACGGTCGTCTAAAATTTTAGCTTGATCGATAATCTTATCAACCAAAGTAGTTTTTCCGTGGTCAACGTGTGCTATAATAGCGATATTTCTGATAGATTGCATCCTTACATTTTTTGAAGCTGCAAAAGTAGTTGTTTTAATTGATAATTAACTAGCGAAAGCATTGTTTATTTAATGTTTCAAAATAAATTGTATCTTTATAAGCAACTAAAACAACCTCAAATGATTAAGAAATCTGTTATACCCTTGTCTTATCTATTTCCCTTATTGCGATTAGGCCGTGTAAAATCTACTTCGCTGCTAATTCTAAATTAGATATTAAACTTAAATATGGGACAGCCTATAAAAATACTCATCGTAGAAGATGAAATGATTATCGGTGCTAATATTTCTCTTCAACTCACAAATTTAGACTATGAAGTTACAGCAATTGTACCTCGTGGTGAAGATGCTTTACGGCAAATAAAAGAAAATTTACCTGATATTGTTTTATTAGACATTCAATTAAAAGGTGATTTAGACGGTATTGAAACGGCACAATTGATGCAAAAAGAGTATCATATACCTATTATATACCTAACGGCAAATGCTGATGAAACCTATTTTAACAGGGCTAAAGCTACCAACCCTTATGCTTTTATTTCAAAACCATTTAAGAAACTAGACTTACAACGGGCTATAGAACTTACGGTAAATAGAATTCAATCTACATATAAGGATAAGTCTAACACCAATTCACCTTCGTTTATTTTAAGCGATAGCATTTTTGTGAGGTATCTTGATAAAATGGTAAAGGTTGTAATTAAAGATATTCTTTATATTGAAGCCGAACGCAACTATTGCAGAATTTACTCTAAAAACAAAGAATTTTTGCTGGTAATGACCTTAAAAGATTTGAATGAAAAATTACCTAATGCGCATTTTTTACGTATCCACCGTTCGTTTATTGTAAATATTTCCCAAATTGATGAAGTTGCCGGAAGCCATGTGGTGATTGCCAAAAAAGCAATCCCGATTAGCAAACAGTTGCGATTAGAATTATTAAAACGTTTACAAACCATTTAAACCCGGCTTATGTATTAGTCCATAAGTTGGGTTAAACCATTAAAGGAAACTCAAAAGAAATTTGAGTACCTTTATTTTTATTGGTTTTGGTTTTCATTTTTCCGTTGAGTTGTTGTGTGAGTAAACTAATTAATTGTGTACCAAAGCCTGTACCTCTAATGACTCCTTCTTGTATACCAACACCATTATCAGCTACTTGTAATAGTAAGGTATTTCGATCTTTTTTTTCTAAAGTAATAGTAATTGTTCCTTTTTTATTATCAGGAAAAGCATATTTTAAAATATTGGTTAACAGCTCATTAACAATTAAACCAATAGGCACTGCCGTATCTACATCTAATTCTATGGGTTTCATATTGCATTTGACATTTATTTGTTCTTCTGCCCCAAAAGAATCCAATACATGGGCTGTTAAATTAAAACAATAGTCTTTCATTTCAATGGAAGCCAAATTTTTCCCTTGATACAATCGTTGATGTATCATACTCATAGAATGTACTCTATTCTGACTGTCTTGCATGGCATTTTTGGCAGCATCATCTTGTAGTTGATTTGATTGTAAAGCAAGTAAACTAGACACTACTTCTAAATTATTTTTTACACGATGATGAATTTCTTTTAATAAAAAAGATTTTTCGTCATGCTGTTTTTTTAAGAGTTTCGTTTTATTTTTATCTTTTCTATAGGTTACGTAGAGTACAGTAAGCAATACCAGCAGCAAACTTGCTATCACCATAATCAAGGTTTGTTTAGAACGCTGTTGTTTAATTGTTGCATCCCTTAGCTTAATCGTATCTTCTTTTAATGCCACACCAAATTTGGTTTGAAGCAGCGAAATACGTTGATCTGCCTCTGCTGTAAAAACAGCTGCTTTTAATTTATCGTGTTCTGCTAGGGCTACGTATGCTTTTTCAAAATTCTTATTGCCAAAATAGGCCTGTGCCAACGCTTCATAAGCTTGGCTTAAATAGTATTCGTCGCCAAAATCTACGGTAGCAATTTGTATACATTTTTTTAAACTTATAATGGCATTTGTATATTGCTTTTGTTTTAATTGTGACTTCCCAATAGACAGCCACGAACGCATAATCATAAAATTATTATCTAACAATTCGGCATATTTTACGGCATTTTTACCGGCTTCTGCTGCTGTATTGTAATTGCCTAAATAGGTGTCTAAATCGGTTAACGAGATATACACATCGCTTAAATTATTGTAAAACCCGTACCGCTCGCCAATAGCAATAGAACGTTCGAAGTATTCTAACGCTCTTTTGTATTGCTTTAACTCTAAATAATTGTTGCCAACCACATATAGTGTAAAGTCATAATCTAAATTATTGATATTTCTCAATTCAAAAAATTGGAGCGATTTGAGTCCGAACTCTACCCCTTTATCAAATTTAGATTGTTTCCAAAACAGGTTACTCAAGTCACTGTACGCAATTGCTTGGGCATTGGTATCTTTTAATTTTTTTCCCAGGCGCAATGATTCTAACGCATAATCTGCTGCTTTATCAAGCTCTCCCCTGCGTTCATACACATACCCTAATTGGGTGTTTAAAAAAGCCAAATCGCTTTCTTTCACTTTTGTTTTAGCAGCTTCTAAAACGAGCTCTGCACTGTCTAACTGCTCCATGCGTAGCAATACGGCACCTTGTGTTATTTGAAACCTGCCATTCCACAATGAATCCTTCTTTTGGTTAGTTAGCTCCAATCCTTTTTTGATAAATGTTAGGGAAGTGTTCAAATTTCGAGTATGCCAATAGTAAGCTAGGTCATTTAAAACTTCAAAATATAGGGTGTCTTGTTGTATCGTTGGTAAGCTTTGCTTTAAAATATCTAAATATGCCGTGCCAAAATTATCGGTTTCAACAAATACTTTTTTATAAGGATGTTCTCTAGTTAAGTCAATAATTTGTGCAAATGAAAAACTATTTATAAGGATGAAGGCAACAAAAAAAAAGCTTTTCATTTTGGTTTGGGGATTGTTTGGATGCTTACAGCCCCTAAAATACAAAATTTAACAAGAGGCCTAAAAATAATATCCATATCATTCTGAACGAAGTGTAGCATCTTTATTAAAATTATATAGAGATTCTTTGTATGTACTACCATTGACGTGTTTCAAACCAATTCATAGAATCAAGAATCTTTCGATAAATAAAATTATGGTTACGGACAAGAATTTGTAGTGTTCGTCCTAACTCATTTTAATTTCTAAATGATTGGTAGTTATTTAGATGCTGAATCAATAGTGATTCTCAACTAATTATCATTTAAAACTAATAATCATGAAAAAATTTAAAACCACAATGCTACTAGTACTACTGCTACTAGCACCCATTTTTACCTATGCGCAAGATATGTATGTTATACAAGAAGATATTGTTAAACTCTCTAAAGTAAAAGAATACGAAGCATTAGTTAAAGAGTTTGTTACATTAACCAAAAAGCACAACCTTCAAGATGTGTCTTGGATAACACTTTCTACAAATACTTCACATTATTTATATATATCACCCATTAAAAATATGGCTGCTTTAGATGAAGAATCTTATGGGGCAAAATTGGCTGCTAAAGCAGGAAAAGATGTTGTAAGCAACTTATATAAACGTGCCGATCAATACACAGAGACTGAGTTAAGTTATATTGTACATCTCGATAAAGAACTTACCTATATGCCAAATGGATTTACTCAAACACCAGCGGGTAAAAACTTTAGAAAACAACATTTGCTATATGTATCGCCAGAAAATCGTGCCATTGTAAAAGAAAAAATGAAAGCCGTAAAAGCCTTATTTGAGCGAAAAGGCTCTAAAGAATACTACCGCGTTTACCGTAGTGGCTTTGGTACTGTGGGCGACTATTATTTAGTTGCTATTGCAGCCGTTGATGAATTAGATTATGCAAGGCAGTCTAAAGAAAATGATGCCTTATTGGGTGAAGAAGGTAAAAAGGTGTTAGGAGATTTGTTTAGTAGCCTATTGAAATATGAAGTGGTTCTTGGCAATATTCGCCCTGAATTTAGCTATTCTCCAAAATAATTAAACATAACATTCTAATAAAAAACTTCGAAAAATAAAAGCATAGTTTCAAATAAAAATTCATTTGTACTAAAGCCTTCTATTACGGTATTGATTCACAGTATCTTCGAAGTAATACTAACTTTGAAATCAACTATAATGAAAAAATTAAACCAACTTTTAATCGGACTAACTGTATGTTTCTTTTTATATACAGCAACAGCTTTTACACAAAACAAAGCTGAAGAATCATCTAAACCTATGTATATAGTAATTACAACGGCACACTGGAATTCAAATCCTGATACAGATTTTTCTGACTGGAAAAAAACCGAAGAAGAATATTTTAATAAAGTGACCAAAAAAAATAATTCGATTGTCGGCTCTGGAGTATATACCCATTATTTTTCTCCAGATAATTCGGAAGTCATTTTTGTTTCAGTATATAAAAATTGGGAAGACATTGAAAAGGCAAATGAAGCAACCGCTAAATTGATAGAACAAGGTTGGCCTGATGAAGATGCAAGAAAAGTGTTTTTTGAGAAGCAGCGTAGTTATTACAGCCCAATGCACAGTGATGAAATATACACATCATTGCCTTATGGTAAAGAGGTTAAAACCACTTCAACAGAACCTCTGCTATTTTATGTAAGAAAAAATACTGCAGGCCAAGGAGGAAAAGGCTATAAAGAATTTTTTGAAAATATCATTTTAAAAAATAAATATATAAAAGGCTATTTTACACACCGGCACGGTTGGGGCTCTGATTCTAGAGATGCTGTTGAAATAGGCGTTTATGATAATTTGGGAGATATAGAATTGGCATTTAAAGAAAATGAAAGATTGATAAATGCCTATTGGCCTGATGAAGAAAAGAGAAAAGCATTTTTTAAAGATTTTAGAAAATATTTTGCCGGACATGGAGATGCCATCTACAAAAATGTACCTGAATTAGATAAATAACCCTTTCTATATACTACATAAGTTATTTATAATCAACACTAACAGCCACTTGAATAGAGTAAAATATTGTTACCAATATTTTACTCTGTTCTTCTTGGCAATTCAATAATACATAATATGAAAAAAGTAGGCATTATTGGTGGATCGGGCTTTATAGGAAGCCATACCACAAAGCGATTCCTTGAAGAAGGATACAAGGTAAAAGTATCAGCCACAGATATTACCAAAGAAGAGAAATACCTACATCTAATGTACTTGAAAAACTCAGAAAATTTACATATCAGCGAATTAAATGTAGAAGACAAAGCTGCATTGCAAGATTTTGTTAAAGACTGCGATATTGTAATACATGGAGGTACTCCTTTTCAATTAGATGTCAAAAATCCGCAAACCGAATTATTTGACCCAACCATCAAAGGCACTGAAAATTTTTTGGAAGTTATCAATAAAACGCCAAGTATAGAAAAAGTAGTATTTGTCGCTTCGGTGGCAGCATACAACACTAATTTCCCCATGCCGGCAGGAAATAAAAGTGCTGATGAATTTTTTAGCGAAAGCGATACGCCTTTTATAAACAAAGAAAGCCATCCGTATGCACAAGCTAAATTTATTGCCAATCAAACGGTTAATACATTTATTGAAGAGCACCCAAACCCAAACTTTGAAATTAGTTCTGTATCGCCGGTAGCTGTGATGGGAAAATCGCTTTCTAATAGAGAAGACTCCACCTCAACAGGATTACAATTTTTGTTTAAAAATAAATTAGCACCAAATCCATTTGTGCAGATGCTGTACGATACAGATGCCGAATTGGCTATGGTAGATGTAAAAGACGTCGCCAACAGCATTTACAAATCGGCAACCACCAAAGGACTGCATGGCAAAAACCATTTATTGAGTAGCGAGAGTTATAAAGTGTCAGATATTACACGAATGCTTAACAGACAAGTGCCTATACATAAACC
>DRQI01000444.1 GCA_011330545.1 Flavobacteriia bacterium | reverse complement strand
CTGAATGCACCCAATGCCGTTGATTTTAGCTTAAACGGAATGGCTTTAAAAAATGCCTTAATAGCAAAAATTAGTAATAATACCACTGCATTGCCTTATTCGAGTAGTAGTTTTGATACTTGGGATGCGCTGATGTTAACCGATGAAGATCCTAACAATTCACTAAATGTACTATTAATATATAATAGTCAAAGTGAGCCCAAAACCAACACTGTGGGAAATGGAAACAACTCTTTTCCAGCTGTTTGGAACAGAGAACATGTTTTCCCTAAATCACTGGCTTCCCCTGCATTAGAAACCGGTAATCCCGGCCCCGGAACTGACATACATAATCTCAGAGCTGCCAAAGAAAGTGTAAATAGTGCTAGAGGAAGCTTAAAATTTGCAGCAGGTTCAGGAAACTCCGGGCCGGTGGGCAGCAATTGGTATCCCGGTGACGAATGGAAAGGCGATGTAGCACGCATTATTATGTATATGTATTTGCGTTATGATGGCAACGGCAGCAGTATTACAGAAACACAGTGTTTGCCCACCGTGGTGGGCGTGGGAAACGTTGTTGCCAATGACCCCAACATGATTGATTTGTTTTTGCAATGGAATGCCGAAGACCCGGTTTCAGATATAGAAAGGCAACGCAATCCGGTTTCAGAAGACAAACAAAACAATAGAAACCCGTTTATTGACAATCCGTTTTTAGCCACTAAAATATGGGGAGGCCCACCGGCAGAAGATGTCTGGGGGACACTCGGTGTTGATGAAATTGCACAAAATACTTTTAGCATTTATCCCATTCCGGCTAACGAACATAAAATTTTTATCCGTTCAACCGCAGCAATTATCAAACAAGTAGCCCTTTTTACCATGACCGGACAGCAAATCTTATCTGAAAACAACCCTCAAAAAAATAACAATCAAATTGTATTAGACAATTTACCCTCAGGGTTTTACGTTCTTAAGATACATTCTGAAAAAGGAATTACCAGTAAAAAGGTACTTATCAATTAATGAAACTATGAAAATAACACATTTTATCATATCGCCTCTGATATTGCTGAGCTTCGTTACAGTTGCGATGGCACAATCAGAAACAACTGCCATACTAAAAGACAGTGCCCGGCAAAAAGATGCCTATCGTTTTACCGTTGAAAATTCGGTTATCAACAAAGCACTGTGGCAGCAACCCTATCGCTATGAAGACAAAAACCTTAAAACACTGTCTGTTAGAATTGTTGTTAGGCGTGTTAGCGCTAAGAAAGAAGCCTTAGACTTTAACTCTTTTACCTTATTAGACGAATCTAAAAAATTGAGAATTAGGCCCTCAGGGGTTTATTATCCGAAAAGGGATAAAAAGAAATATTTAAAATCAAAACCCGTAAATGACAATTACAATGATTTTAAAGACAGTGCCGTTGAAGGGTATGCTAATTTTGAGGCTAAAACATTTAAAGTGAATATTTTGGGATTGAAAAAAAAGAACATTGTCCCTACCGTAAAATCCTTAAAAAAACTTACTCTCAAGGCTAAAAGTGCCGTGTATTACCTTGATTTTCCGGTACAAGAAGAATTTTCTTACGGAAAAATATACTATCAAAACAAACCCATCGGATTTGCCGCTGTAAAAAATTAAAACCGGCTCTGTCGGCTATATCAAACTTGAAATCTCTTCTTAACTATATTGCCGATACCCTTGATACAAACATTGTCAACTATCAACGGGTTTCGGGAGGCGACATTTCAACAAACTATGTTATTGAAGCCATCCATAACCGTTTTTTTCTAAAAGTAAATTCGAATCAAGCGGCTTACGCCATGTTTTTGGCAGAAAGTGACGGATTGCAGGCTATTGCTGATACTCAGGCTATTGCCACGCCCAAAGTATATCAATGCCAAGCCTATAAAGAAGGGGCATTCTTATTGTTAGAATACATTGAGTCTAAAATACCTTCTTCACAAGATTTTGAAAACTTAGGCAATCAATTAGCCGCTTTGCACCAAGCAACCACATCAGCATTTGGCTGGCATCAAGATAATTTTATTGGTAGTTTGCCTCAAAACAATCAAAGGCACAATAATTGGGCAACTTTTTACATAGAAGAACGCCTGCTGCCACAATTACAATTGGCACAATCTAAACAACTACTACCGGCAACGAGCTTTCCTGATAAAGAAAAAATGTATGCGGTTTGCAACCCACTTTTCAAATCTTGTAACCCTTCGTTGTTGCACGGCGACCTTTGGAGTGGCAATTTTCTTATCAAAACAGACGGCACCCCTTACCTGATTGACCCTGCGGTTTATTATGGGCATGACGAAGTAGATATTGCCATGAGCCAACTGTTTGGCGGTTTTAACACAACATTTTATCAAAGTTACCAAAAACATTTTCCGCTTTCTGAATATTCAGGTGCACGCATAGAACTCTATCAATTGTACTATTTATTAGTGCACCTAAATTTATTTGGCAGCTCCTATTATAAGAGTGTACAATCTATTTTATCTAACTATTTCTAAAGGCTATGGGTTCTATAAAAGAACCCAAATAAAAAAATTGTACCGGTAACGTTTATTGTTAAAAAGTTGCGTAAAACTTCATTAGTACCCAACTAAATTTTTGGGTAAAAAAACTATTTTTACACTTTAAAATTTATCTCAAATTCATTTCTAATGATTCATTTTTTTGGTGACCCTAAAAAAAAGGTTTTTGCAGTCCAAACCGAAAACGGGCAACGAAACGAAGTACTCTCAAAAGAAGATACTTCAAAATTGAGTTGGCTATTTGGCCATCAACCTTATCTAAACACGGCGTCTCTTGACGTCTTTTTTATTGGCCCGCGTGCCGCTATGATAAGCCCGTGGAGTACCAACGCCGTTGAGATTACACAAAACATGGCCATTGAAGGTATCGTTCGAATTGAAGAATTTCATGCCGTTACCAAAGAATTTACGGATTTCGACCCAATGCTTTTTCAAAAGTATGCAGCTTTAAATCAAAATACTTTTACTATTGACATGCAACCCGAACCGATATTAGAAATTGAAGACATTGCCGCCTACAACCAAAAAGAAGGATTGTCATTAAATGAAGAAGAAATAACGTATTTAGAAAAACTATCGAAAAAAATAGGAAGAAAATTAACCGATTCTGAAGTTTTCGGTTTTTCACAAGTCAATAGCGAACATTGCCGCCATAAAATCTTTAACGG
>DRQI01000443.1 GCA_011330545.1 Flavobacteriia bacterium | reverse complement strand
AACAATGATTTGTTGCCTTATCGAAAATTGGCAAATACTGAAGAGATTTGGTACAAATCGTCTGTTGACGGAATTGACATTCAAGGATGGATTGTAAAACCACCTCATTTTGATATCTCTAGAAAATATCCGTTAATCGTTGAAAATCACGGGGGGCCTATTTCTAATTATGGCAATCGGTTCTCACCTGAAATTCAATTGTACGCTGCTGCGGGCTATGTGGTTTTTTATCCCAACCCTAGAGGAAGTACTGGTTATGGCGAAAAATTTGGTAATTTATTATATCATAACTACCCCGGTAATGATTATAATGATGTCATGGACGGTGTAGAAGCCATGATTGCCAAAGGTTATATTGATGGTGATGAATTATTCGTTACCGGAGGAAGTGCCGGTGGCATTATGACGGCTTGGATTATTGGAAAAAACAACCGGTTTAAAGCGGCTGCCGTAGTAAAACCGGTGATGAATTGGGTAAGTAAAACACTTACTGCCGATAATTACTTTTATTATGCCAACTACCGGTATCCGGGGCAGCCTTGGGAAAATATTGAAACTTATATGAAATTTTCACCTGTTTCACTCGTAGGAAATATTGAAACCCCAACGTTGGTTATGGTGGGTACTGCTGACATGAGAACCCCCATATCAGAGGCAAAACAACTATACAGTGCCTTAAAAATTAGAAAAATAGAAACCGCTTTGGTAGAAATTCCGGGTTCTTATCACAACATTTCAAACAGGCCCAGCCAGTTAATTACTAAAGTTGACCACATATTGGCTTGGTTTGATAAGTTTAGAAAAAGAGAATGATGAAAACTTATATTTGTTTATTACGTGGCATCAATGTTAGCGGCCATAAAATAATAAAAATGGCTGCCCTAAGAGATTCATTTGAAGGCTTAGGTTTTGAAAATACAACGACCTATATCCAAAGCGGAAACATCGTTTTTAAATCAAATAAAAATGGTGTTAAAGAGCTTCAAAAAATAATTCATCAAATGCTACTAAACGATTACGGCTTTGATATTACCGTTATTGTCTTAAGGCCCCATGAACTAAAAAAGGCATCAGAGAATAATCCTTTTGAAAAAGACAGTACCAAAGACCCTAAAAAATTTTATATTGTTTTTTTGCAAGAACAGCCTCACCAAGAAAATATTGAAAAACTCTTAGAAGTTGATTACCGCCCTGAAGAATTTGTTATCGGCCATAAAACTATTTATTTCTATGCGGCAAACGGTGCCCACAAATCTAAAATGGGCAACAATTTCTTTGAAAACAAATTAAAAGTAAAAGCTACATCACGAAATTGGCGTACCGTACAAAAGTTGCTAGAAATGACCCGTCAGGCTGTATGATTATTTTCTCTTAAGACAGTAATTTAAAGAGTAATATGCTCACTATTTTTAAAACACCATATTGCACTCCTTATTTTATTTTTTATCTTGCAGAAAACCAAACCTATAAACTCGCGGATGGAAAGCCAAAAAATACAAGGTAAGCCGGAAATTGAAAAACCTAAAAAGTGGTTGCAAAAACTCAAAGACGAAAGTTGGGAAGCTGAATTATTAGTATCGGCAATAGCTATTTTTGGTATTTTTCAATTATTCAAGGTTATAGATTGGTCAACTAATAAATTTATAGATATCCTGCCGCCAAGCCAATATATGATTGGATATTCAATTGTATTCATTGGCTTGTTGGCAATCAGCATTTTGGTCTCTATGTTTGTCATTCATTTTTTTCTCCGGGCGTATTGGATAGGATTGGTTGGATTGAACTCTGTGTTTCCTGATTACAGCTTAAAAGACAGTGCGTATTCTGAAATTTATACCGAAAAGCTAATCGAAATACTTCCGAAATTAAAAGATTCTATACAGAAAGTAGATGAATTGTGCAGTGTTATTTTTTCTGCTGCTTTTACTATCTTACTGTTATATTTGTACATGGCCTTATTGGCAAGCGTTTATCTGTTTTTGTTCAATTTGCTTTCTGAGTACATACCCTACTATTTTTTGTTAATTCCGTTGGCAATTTTGGTCATCGCTTATATTCTTCAAATGATAATTAGTGTCATAGCGAATATAAAAGCCTACAAACAAAACAAGGTCATTCAAACACTGTATTTTAAAATTGTAAAAATAGCCTCTTTGTTAATGTTCGGGCCCTTGTATAAATCTATTTTGCAAATTTCTATGATTTTTGGTTCAAATTTCAAAAAGAAAAAGGGACTCATAGCCCTTATTGTTATCTTCTTATTTTCAGGAATTTTTATTGCCCTATTCCAAATATCGAATACCAATATCCTTTATTTGGTAACGAAAGAAGTTTATTTTGATAAAACCGAAATTTATGCCGGTTATTATACTACCGAGAATCAGCACATGAATTTTTTATTAGCCCCTGAAATAACATCTGATATCGTTACATCTAAGACCCTGAAACTATTTATTCCTATTTTCAGCCATGAGGAAAAAATGCGACAAAATAGTTGTGGCACATATAAAGAGAATCCTGATAAATCGAAGTTAGAACAGCGAAAAGAAAGAAGGAGCCGGCTATTAGATTGTTATAAAAAATACCATCAAGTATTTCTTAACAATGAAAAAATAGCGCCTGATTATATGAGGTATTATCATCCAAGAACACATCAATTTGGTATTGTATGCTATATCAACCTCAGTGATGCCAACAAAGGAAAAAATATACTGATGGTCAAAAAAGAGTACGGAAACGGCAATACTACTGAGTGGCCTATTTCTTTTCAATATGTTCCGCAATAAAATTGATGTGAACCCCGAAAGGGTTTGAAACCCTTTCGGGGTTATGCTAATTATCAATTTTATTGCGACAAACAATCTCGCAAAGCCTTTTTCAACACATCATATTTAAATACAAATCCGGTTTCTAAAATTTTTGAATTTTGAACCTGCTGGCTTTCCAATACCAAACTCGCCATTTCGCCTAATACTAATTTCAATACAAAAGACGGTACTTTTGGCAACCACAAGGGTTTTTTGAGGGTGCTGGCAATTGCTTTTGTTAGTGCCTTATTGGTCACTACTTCAGAAGCTACGGCGTTGTAAACACCCGATAAGTTATTTTCAATGGCATACAAAAATAAGCGCGCTATATCGTCAATATGAATCCATGATTGCCATTGGTTGCCACTGCCTAAAGCAGCTCCGAATCGCAGCCGGATAGGCTGTGCCATTTTTTCTAAGGCTCCTCCTTTTTTAGACAGTACCATGCCAATCCTTAACTTACAAACTGATAATCCTAAATTGGCAAAGGTATCAACTTCGGTTTCCCAAGCACTGACAACACTCCCTAAAAAAGAATTACTGACAGCTTTTGAAGTTTCGTTGTACATTTCAGAAAATGAAGATGGATATATGCCGATTGCCGAAGCACTTACAACATTTTTTACCTGATGCTTATTTTCAGAAAGGGTTTTGTACAATAACTGAACCGACAGCATCCTACTCTGTAAAATTTCCTTTTTATAGGCATGGGTCCAACGTTTTGAAATACTCGCTCCGGCTAAATTGATGATAGTATCCACTCCGTTAAGGCAATTGACATCTATTTCTTGATTCATCGGATTCCAATAAAATCCCTGGGTAGTATCCGTTTTTTCAAGTTTCTCTTTAGAAATAGTTAAATAATGAACAACTAATTGCTTTTGAGCGCAAATTCGTACGATTTCTGAACCTATTAAACCGGTTGCTCCTGTAATTAGCAGTTTCATTTTGAAAAATATCGGCCGATTATATCTTCGGCGTGCAGCCAAAAATAAATCAATATTAAAAGGATAATGATGAGTAGCAATGCCCTTTTATAATTTGGTTTTTTTCGTTTTCTTATTCGGCGGAATTCCATAAATCTAACTATTTATCTCTTTTCAAAAGTACTCATTTTTACAATAAATATTTGAGTATCTTTGCCAACTTAAAGACGACGATAAACGACGAATGAGCCCTCATTGAGGGATTTGATAAATGTTGGTTTTCTATTGATTAAAATAAATCAAATATCTGAGGTATTTATCTTATTTAAGTAAATGAAGAATATACGAAATTTCTGTATCATTGCGCATATAGACCATGGTAAAAGTACCTTGGCGGATAGGTTATTGGGGTTTACCGATACTGTAACCGAAAGAGAATCAAAAGACCAGCTATTAGATAATATGGACCTAGAGCGTGAGCGTGGTATTACCATAAAAAGCCATGCCATACAAATGGATTATAATTATAAAGGTGAAAAATATGTACTGAATCTCATCGATACTCCCGGCCACGTAGACTTTTCGTATGAAGTTTCGCGTTCTATTGCGGCTTGCGAAGGGGCACTACTCATTGTAGATGCCGCCCAAAGCATACAGGCACAAACCATCTCTAATTTATACTTAGCTTTAGAAAACGATTTGGAAATCATCCCCGTATTGAATAAAGTAGATTTGCCGAGTGCCAATCCTGATGAAGTAACCGATGATATTGTTGACCTGTTGGGCTGTGACCCGGAAGAGGTCATCCACGCCAGTGGCAAAACAGGTTTTGGGGTAGATACCATTTTAGAAGCTATTATCGAACGAATTCCTGCTCCGACAGGAGATGTAAACGAACCCTTACAGGCCTTAATATTTGATTCTGTGTACAATTCGTACCGCGGAGTAGAAACCTATTTCAGGGTATTGAATGGCGAAATTAAAAAAGGGCAACGCATCAAATTTATGTCTACTGATAATGAGTATTTTGCTGATGAAGTAGGTACGTTGAAATTGAAACAAGTCGCAAAACCAAGTATCAAAGCCGGTGATGTGGGGTATTTGATTACCGGAATTAAAACAGCCGTTGAAGTAAAAGTAGGCGATACCATTACCGATGCCAAAAATCCTACCCAACACCGTATCGACGGATTTGAAGATGTAAAGCCCATGGTTTTTGCCGGTATTTATCCGGTAGATACCGAAGATTATGAAGAATTGCGCAATTCGATGGAAAAATTGCAACTCAATGATGCCTCGCTGGTTTTTATTCCGGAGAGTTCTGCAGCGTTGGGTTTTGGTTTTCGATGTGGATTCTTAGGGATGTTACACCTAGAAATTATTCAAGAACGTTTAGAGCGTGAATTTGGCATGACGGTCATCACAACGGTTCCGAATGTTTCGTATCATGCCTTTACCAATAAAAATCCCGATGAGATTATCTTGGTCAATAACCCTTCAGATTTACCGGAGCCTTCAAAATTAAACCGGGTTGAAGAACCATATATCAAAGCCTCTATCATTACAAAATCTGATTTTGTAGGGCCGGTAATGAGTTTGTGTATAGAAAAACGCGGTGAAATTACCAATCAGACCTATTTAACCACCGAACGTGTAGAACTCACTTTTAATATGCCGTTGGCAGAAATTGTTTTTGATTTTTACGATCGGTTAAAAACCGTATCAAAAGGCTATGCTTCTTTTGATTACCACCCTACTGAGATGAAAGCCTCAAAACTGGTACGGGTTGACATTTTGTTGAATGGGCAAACCGTTGATGCACTATCTGCATTGATTCATGCTGACAATGCCTACAATATCGGTAAAAAAATGTGTGAAAAATTACGTCAGTTAATTCCCCGCCAACAATTTGACATTCCTATTCAAGCCGCTATCGGTGCAAAAATCATTTCACGTGAAACTGTAAAAGCATTGCGTAAAGATGTTACTGCCAAATGTTATGGTGGTGATATTTCGCGTAAACGCAAACTCTTAGAAAAACAGAAAAAAGGCAAAAAACGCATGCGCCAAGTAGGCAATGTAGAAATTCCACAAGAAGCATTTATGGCAGTGTTGAAATTGAATGATTAGATAGAGATAGGCCTTTTCCTACAAGGCCTCTAAGGACTCAGGTATAAAAAATAATTGCCTGATTTTCAGGCTATTCATATTTCTTCAACTATTCAATAATTTTCTCTTGCCTTAAAAACGTATCCAAACTATCGGCTACGTCAAAGCAATTACTAACTTTTGAAACTTGACTACAATATCTGGTATCCAGTTTATGCGATTTACATTCGAAATCAGACAAGTCTATCTTTTCGAAATTTTTATTAATCATTTTACATTGCTCAAAAAGCTCGTCTATGGTTTTATACCCAATGGGGTTAACACCTTTCTCCAGTAAAAATCCTTTGAGGTAATTTT
>DRQI01000442.1 GCA_011330545.1 Flavobacteriia bacterium | reverse complement strand
GCGCTGGATTCAAAATCCAGTTCTGGCAACGGAGTGTGGGTTCGATTCCCACCCAAGGTACAAAAGCCTCAACAGTGATGTTGAGGTTTTTTTATAAAGAACTAATAAATATAAATACTAGACGTTATTGCTATGTTATTTACTACTTTCGCAATAAATTAATTACTAAAAAATGACTATAAAAGTAAAAGAAACCTTTGATGTATTGATAGAGATACCTAAAGGAAGCAGAAACAAATATGAATATGATTTTGTATTGAATAAAATACGGTTTGACAGAATGCTATTCTCTTCGATGATGTACCCCGGTGATTATGGATTTATCCCTGAAACCTTGGCATTAGATAAAGACCCCTTAGACATTTTAGTCTTGGGTACCGAACCTACATTTCCTATGTGTGTAATGGAAGTAAAAGCCATAGGCGTATTTCACATGACCGATGAAAAAGGCCCCGATGAAAAATTAATATGTGTACCGGTATCAGATCCTATATGGAATCAATTAAATGATATTTCAGATATCAACCCACATCAGGTAAAAGAAATAGAACATTTTTTTCAGGTCTATAAAGACCTGGAAAAGAAAAAAGTTGATGTTGGCGGTTGGGGAGATGTCAATGAAGCCTATAGTATACTTAATAAATGTACCGAAAGGTATGAAACGAGCGAGCATAAGAAAAAAAGGACTTTTACCATCTAGTAGCTACAGTTAAAATATTCTTTTTCCAAAGCTGTAAACCAAAACGGTTATTTGCCTTAATTGACAAATTAACTGCGTAATAATTAAACTGTTATTAAATTGGATAGCCGTTTTTTTTATCTGCCTTATTTTACTACTTTTGCCCAACTAAAAAAATTAATTAAATCAAAGAATTATAAAATGGAATTTATCGTAAATTATTTACCTGCATTTGGTATTCTAGGGCTTGTATTCGTTTTTATTAAAAGTGCTTGGGTCAGCAAACAGGATGAAGGTGATATAAAAATGTCAAAAATTGCAAAGAATATTGCTGAAGGTGCAATGGCATTTTTAAAAGCTGAGTACAGAGTATTAGCTGTTTTTGTTGCCGCGGTTGCTGTCTTATTGTATTTTAAAGGATCTTCAGAAACCGGTTCGAATGGAATGGTTGCTGTATCCTTTATTGTAGGTGCAATCTGTTCTGCTTTGGCAGGTTTTATAGGAATGAAAGTGGCTACAAAAGCAAATGTGAGAACTACACATGCAGCGAGAACATCGCTAGGAAAAGCCTTAGAAGTTGCTTTTGCAGGAGGTGCTGTTATGGGATTAGGAGTTGTTGGATTAGGGGTTTTAGGATTGAGTACCTTATTTATGGTATATAGCGGACAAGGATGGGAGATAGGCGAAGTATTAAATGTACTTTCAGGATTCTCTCTTGGAGCTTCTTCAATTGCTTTATTTGCACGTGTAGGCGGCGGTATTTATACCAAAGCTGCCGATGTAGGTGCCGATTTAGTGGGTAAAGTTGAAGCAGGTATTCCCGAAGACCATCCGTTAAACCCGGCAACCATTGCCGATAACGTAGGTGATAATGTGGGAGATGTTGCCGGTATGGGAGCCGATTTATTCGAATCGTATGTAGGCTCAATACTTGGTACTATGGTATTAGGTGCCGTTTATGCCACTTTACCTGAATTTCAAGGAGCTTTTGATGGATTAGGAGCAGTCTATTTACCATTGGTATTGGCAGCAGTAGGAATTGTAATGTCTATCGTAGGAACATTTTTTGTACGTGTCAGAGATGGTGGGAGCCCACATACAGCTTTAAATATTGGCGAATTTGGTTCAGCAGGATTTATGTTGGTTGCCTCCTATTTTATTATTGATGAAATGTTACCTGAAACTTGGATTGAAGGCGGTATTACCTATACATCAATGGGTGTGTTTTGGGCCACCATTGCCGGTTTGGTAGCCGGATTGTTGGTTGGTAAGATAACTGAATATTATACAGCTACGGGTAAAAAACCGGTACTCTCAATTGTAAAACAATCAGAAACAGGTGCTGCTACTAATATTATTGCAGGACTAGGTGTAGGTATGATGTCAACAGCTATTCCAATTCTTTTAATCGCAGCTGCTATTTTAGTATCACATCATTTTGCAGGACTATATGGTATTGCCATTGCTGCTGTTGGGATGCTAGCGAATACCGGAATTCAATTAGCTGTGGATGCTTACGGGCCCATTTGTGATAATGCCGGTGGTATTGCTGAAATGGCAGAGTTGCCAAGCGAAGTAAGAGAACGTACTGATAAATTAGATGCCGTTGGAAATACTACTGCCGCTATTGGTAAAGGATTTGCCATTGCTTCTGCTGCATTAACAGCATTGGCGTTGTTTGCAGCTTTTATGAAAACAGCTCACGTAACCTCTATAGATGTATCAAGGCCCGATATTATGGCAGGATTATTAGTAGGTGGAATGTTACCATTTGTATTCTCAGCTTTGTCTATGAATGCTGTTGGCCGTGCTGCTATGGCAATGATCGAAGAAGTTCGTCGCCAGTTTAGAGATATTCCCGAATTAAAAGCCGCTTTAGGAGTGATGAGAAAATATGATTCTGATATGTCTAAAGCCAGTGATGAAGACAGAAAAATATTTGACGAAGCTGATGGAATTGCTGATTATGGAAAGTGTATTGATATTTCAACAAAAGCATCAATAAAAGAAATGGTGTTACCCGGATTATTAGCATTGGCTGTTCCGGTAGCTGTAGGGTTTATTGGAGGCGCCGAAATGTTAGGAGGCTTATTAGCAGGAGTAACAACTTGTGGGGTGTTAATGGCTATTTTTCAGTCTAATGCCGGAGGTGCTTGGGATAATGCCAAAAAAATGATTGAAGAAGATGGCCGTAAAGGAACAGATTCTCATAAAGCTGCCGTAGTTGGAGATACCGTAGGAGATCCGTTTAAAGACACCTCAGGGCCTTCATTGAATATATTACTAAAATTAATGTCGATAGTAGCATTGGTAATTGCACCGAGTATTGCCCTAACTTCAGATAGCATTACAGCATATAATGAAAAAGGTGCTACTACTACTGTAGAAGTACATGAAACCAATAATGAAACCAAAGCGATGAAAGTATTGGTAAAAAAAGAAAATGGCGAAAAAAATGCAACGGTAATCACTACAACAGAAGTAAACGGTAAAAAAGAAGTAACCGTTGAAACCGTTGAAGGCGATGACGTAGATGCCTTAATTGCTAATCACGAAGAATAACCATATTTTGAAAACATAAAAAAAGCGGACTGCAAAGTCCGCTTTTTTTATGTTTAAAATTTTTGTTTTTGATGATAATTCGTTGCCAAATCCATTTGATGAATGAGCTGCCCCAACAGCGGGGAGGTTTTAGTTATGCTAAATCAGAAACGCAAAGGAGGGTTATTAAAACAACCCGTGTATTTGAGCATCAATCCTATCAATAATAGAACCCAAGTCCTCAGGATTATCAACGATGTCTAAATTATCAACATCAATTATTAGTAGTTTTCCTTTGGTATAGGTAGAAATCCAGGCCTCGTAACGTTCGTTCAGGCGGCTTAAATAGTCGATACTTATCGAATTTTCATAATCTCTGCCTCGTTTGTGAATTTGCCCTACCAAGGTTTGGATATTGGCGCGTAAATAAATGAGTAAATCAGGAGGCGATACCAACCGTTCCATCAATTCAAACAATGAAGAGTAATTACTAAAATCGCGATTGGTCATTAAACCCATCGCGTGTAAATTCGGTGCAAAAATATGAGCATCTTCATAAATGGTTCTATCTTGAATGATATTTTTGCCACTTTCGTGAATTTCTAATATCTGACGAAACCTACTGTTTAAAAAAAATACTTGAAGATTAAATGACCACCGTTCCATTTCTCCGTAAAAATCATCCAAATACGGATTTTCTTCAACAGATTCATAGTGAGGGCTCCACTTATAATGTTTGGCCAATAATTTTGTTAAGGTAGTTTTTCCGGCGCCAATATTTCCAGCTATTGCAACATGCATTTTTTTGGTTTTTATTTTTAGTAAGAGCGCCTAAAGTTACTTATTTTTTATGATTTTAAACACAAAAATTTTCGTTCCGTCAAAAATATAAATCCGGTTCGTTTGTACAGAATAATTTTTTACGGCAACTTCAGTTTTATCAATTGTTAAAAGCGGTATCACCGTATCTTGATAAAATAACTGCTTATTTTTAATATACGTATACTTATTTTCAAAAGGCTTTAATTGCGTATAGCCATCAATTTTTACAGCTTCTAAAAAAGTACCGTATTCATTAAATTTTAGGAGATTGTTTTTATCTATCAACCAGCATTCTTTATAAGAACTCAACTGTTCAACCGCTTTAAAGTCGTGGGCATAAAAAGAAAGGGGTTGTGAAGTAAATTGTATTTTTTTTGTTTGATGGTTCCAAAGTTGTAAAACGGTATCATCTTGACTGTATAACCATAGGTTATTATTTGAAGAAACACTGACAAAAGTAATATTTTTGGCAAAAGCTGTTGTTGTAAAATTAAATGCTGAAGTAAGCTCATTTAATTGATTGTCTACAAATAAAAAAGTATTAAAATCGCGATAAAAAAGTAATATTTTTAACGGGTTTGTAATATCAACCGACGTAATTTTGCCAAATTGCGTATTGGTATACGAATACGTTTTTTGCGATGTTTTTTTATAGAGTGTATTATTTTTCAGATAATAATAGTTCTCAAAATCATCAACCCCAATAAACGTGTCGGCATCCGTTGAAAAACTACTCAAAAATACAGTGCTGATATCAGAAGTGTTGAGTTGCCCGATATCTTGCGAATAACAAAAATTGATTACTAATAATGCTAAATATGTAATAATAGTTTTCACCTCAGGCAAAGTACAACAATAAAGATGATTTTAGCAAATCAATTTATATCCATAACCTCTAATATTGATAATTTGAATTTGTGAATCTTTTTTTAGTTTTTTACGCAATTTCGTAATAAAAACATCCATACTCCGTGCATTGAAAAAGTCATCATCACCCCACAGTTTTTTCAAGATAAAACTACGGTCTAGCACATTATTCTTATGTTGTAATAAGCTGTAGAGTAATTCGGTTTCCTTATGTGTTAACGGTTGCAAACTGCCTTCAAAAAGTAGTACTTGTTTCTTATAATTAAATATATAATTGCCTATGGGTATGCGTTCTATATCGTGTTTAATTGTGATTCTGTCGAGTAAAGCATGTATTCTTACAATCAATTCCTCCATCGAAAAGGGTTTTTTCAAATAGTCATTTCCTCCGTGCTGAAATCCGTCAACTACATCTTTGGCTTGTGATTTTGCCGTTAAAAAAATAATCGGAATCTTGTTGTTTTCTTGGCGTATTTCTGTTGCCAGTGTAAACCCGTCTTTTTTGGGCATCATCACATCCAATACTAAAATATCAGGGTTTTCTGCTTGATAAATTTGATAAGCCTCTTCGCCATCTTGAGCTAAGAACACTTCAAAATTCCGCAGTTCTAAACTTTCTTTTACAATTTGGCCCAAACTGGGCTCATCTTCTGCTAATACAACTTTTATAGGTTTACTCATAAGGGAGGGTTATTTTAAAAACGGTATTTTTAGCATTGGCAACCAACAGTATGGTCCCATCGTGTTTTTCTATAATTTTTTTGGTGTAATATAAGCCTATTCCGAAGCCTTTAACATCATGGGTATTTCCTTTGGG
>DRQI01000441.1 GCA_011330545.1 Flavobacteriia bacterium | reverse complement strand
TGAAAAAATTATCGAGATTAGTCAATGAAACCCCAATAAAAGTTAATCTTTCGTCTCCTTAAAAATAATGTAACTATTCAGCTGCTCCATTTTGAGGCAGAAAATAGCTGTTTTTTTGGCTGAAGAAGGGAAATTTTCTGACACATAGCAGGGCTACGCAAGGAAAATTTCACAAAAACAGGCGAAAAAAGGGCATTTTACAGACGAAATGTGAGTAGCTGAATAGTTACAAAATAATATTGAACCCAAATACGTTTAATACGTATGCAAAAATCCATTTTTATTTTACTGATTCTCAGTTTTGTTTCCTGCAAAAAAGACACTGGCAATAAACAGCATATAACATCCTCTTTAATTGTTGCCCAATCAAACTCGCTAGTGAATCCTAAAGGAAAAACTATAAGAACACGCTTTAACACACCTGAGGGTTTTATTAGGCTACAACCCGCAAAAGACTCATTTCAAGAGTATTTACAAAATTTTAACTTAAAGCCTCACGGAGCCAAAGTGCATTTATACAATCGAGATTTAAAATACCGGCAAGACGTTCACGATGCCGTTTTAAATATCAGCGTAGGCAATCGCGATTTGCAGCAATGTGCAGATGCCACTATGAGACTGCGCGCTGAATACTTATATAAAGAAAAATTATTTGATGACATCCATTTTAACTTTACAAATGGCTTTAAAGCTGCTTACGGCAAATGGCGGCAAGGAAAAAGGATAAAAGTAACCGGCAATAAGGTAACGTGGTACGTTGGAGGCCAAAAAGGAGATTCTAGAAAGAGTTTTCAAAAGTACTTAACGATGGTTTTTAGTTACGCCGGTACCCTTTCTTTAGAAAAAGAAATGCAAAAAATAACCCTGCAAGAGTTACAAATTGGCGATGTTTTTATTCAAGGAGGCAGTCCCGGGCATGCTGTAATTGTAGTTGATATGGCAAAAAATAAGGAAGGAGAGGTAATCTTTTTATTGGCTCAAAGTTATATGCCTGCCCAAGAAATTCACGTACTCAAAAATTTCAATAATCGACAAATATCGCCCTGGTATAGTGCAAAAAATTTAAGTGTTTTAGATACTCCTGAGTGGCGTTTTACTAAAAATAATCTTCGAAGGTTTCCATAAAAAAAGCCCCCAATAAGGAGGCTTATAATTTTTGTTGATTTTCTAGTCTTCCAATGCCGGAATACGCAATACTTGCCCCGGATATATTTTATCAGGATGTGTAAGCATCGGTTTATTAGCCTCAAATATTACGGGATACTTCATAGCATTTCCATAATACGTTTTTGCAATCTTACCTAAAGTATCACCTCTTACCACAGTATGGAATTGAGCTTCAGGTTCTTGAACCGCAGTAGTCATTCTATCATCAACACTGGCAATGCCTTCGGTATTACCCACTACCAATACAACTTTTTCTCTGGTGGCTTGATTTTCTGCTTCGCCATAAACAGTTGCTAAGTCATCAACAACGGTAATGTCTAAATCAACAACTGCAAAGCCAAGTGCTTCTACAGCATTTACTAATTTATTTGCTTTTTCAGCAGCTGCTTCAGTGGCTTCTTCAGCAGTAGTTTTACCGATACCAAAAACTTTTGCCCCGGCATTTTTAATGAATGAAAATAGTCCCATAATTTTTAATTGTTTTATTTGATTAATAAATATTTTAATGATGTGAAGATACAATAATTTTACAATTTTATGAAAAATTGTGCAAATCTATTCTGTTTAAACATTGCTATTAAAGTAGCTTCTGCATGGGCAATAAAAAATTATTTTGAAATTTAAAGAGTACTCATCAGAAAAAAATATTTCATTTTACTTCTTTAAAATTAAAACAAAAAATTTATGTAGGTTTGCACAAAATCTTACTGTTTTGATACTACATAATCTTGGGACTAACAATTCTGTTTTAAATCAATTTATTTCTGAAATTAGAGACGTTAACATACAAAATGATGCGATGCGCTTCAGAAGAAATATTGAACGTATTGGTGAAATTTTAAGTTATGAGCTCAGTAAAACATTAGCATATACGGAGGCAACTGTTCAAACGCCGTTAGGCAATAAAGCGATGATACTACCAACAAATAGCCTGGTTTTATGCTCTGTTTTGCGTGCCGGCATTCCGTTACACCAAGGGCTGTTAAATTATTTTGATACGGCCGAAAATGCATTTATTTCGGCATATCGATACCATCTTGATAATAGTGATGAGTTTGAAATTATTGTAAAGTACCTGGCAGCCCCTTCACTTGAAAACAAAACCTTAATCTTAACAGACCCCATGTTAGCCACCGGAAAGACTTTAGAGAATACTTATCGTGCTTTAAAAAGCCATGGTACCCCTAAACAAATTCATATTGTTTCGGTAATCGGTTCAAAAACCGGTATTGATTACATCGAAAATCTTTTTCCTGAAAATACGCATTTATGGATTGCCGCCATTGATGAAAAACTAAATGCCAAAGGATATATTGTTCCCGGATTAGGAGACGCCGGCGATTTATCATACGGAACAAAATTATAACACTTCTTTGACGTAGCTTTTCATGGCGAATTCAAATAACAAACGGAATAATTGCTATTAATAAAAACAGGTATAAAAAGACTTCTTTAAACCACCTCTCTTCTATAATTTGGATATAATTTGCCAAAATAATAGAGGCCGGAAAAAATAAAAATAAAAATTCTGAGCCATCTTTAACCGGAGAAGGAATAATGATAAGTATTCCTATTAATAAGTGAACCAATAATAAAAACCAAGAAGTTCTAAACTCATTATTGACAGCTATTATCTTTGCTGTTGTAGGAAAAATTACCCATAATAAATACCCCAAGATCAGTGCAATAGGAATCACCAACTTCAAAGAATTATAATTCAAAAATTGAAAACTATACTTCAAGTGTAGCTGAAAGTTATTAAAATCATCCATTGCCAAGAGATATACCCCGTACAATAAAATTGGCGTAAAAAACCCTATTAAAGGAATCAGTACATTTCTAAAGGTCCGTTTGTTAAAAATATAAATGGCCATGTATATTAATACCATATAGGCAAAACTCCATGGATAAATCAGTGTTGCTATGCCAATCCAAAAGCCGCTATCAAATAATTTTTCTTTTGTGTCTTTCCCTGTTCGTAAGCTGTAAATTCTCCTGTATGCCAACAACAAAAAAAAATGAGTGATTAAAAGGATATTGTTTATTATAGAAAAAGGGAAAATAGTAATGCACAATATAAATAACAGGAGCGTATAAGAATTGTTTTTTGTCAATCCGTTTTTTCTAATGATAAAATTGACGGCAAAAACAGTAAATAATAATAAAACAAATATTACTGTTCTTTCTAGTATGAATTGAAAATTCAAATCATATTCAACAAGTTTAAAAGTAGCAATTGTATAGATTACAATTAGAAAAACTAACTCTATAAGCGTATTTATAGGTTTTGTTTTATTAAAAAATTTAGCAATCATTGTAAATATTTTATACTTTTGCCCGGTAAATATACTTAAGATATGATTGCTAACAATATTTTTAGAGCCATTGGTGAATTTTGTACCAACATTGCATTTAAACCTTATGATTTTTTTAGGTCTATGGATGGGTGGTGGATATCAAACACAGTAAACGTTATTTTAATCACCATTGGTTTTATAGCGATGTTTTACTGGTTAGGACAAATGGCTAAGCAACACAAAGAAGGGGCTTTATAGTTTTTCAATTTCTTTATCTTGGGAAGCAAAAATAAATTAAAGCGTTTTCGCGAAAATGAAACATTTGCCAATGTAATACAACCTTCTCGTAAAGAAATTTCTGATGGTTTTTATTTAAAGGGCGGATGGCATACTTTTTTTAAAAATAATAACCCAATCATTTTAGAATTAGGCTGTGGCAAAGGTGAATATACTATTGCTCTTGCCAAACAAAATCCTACTGTTAATTATATTGGTGTCGATATTAAAGGTGCTCGTTTTTGGCGAGGGGCTAAAACAGCACTAGATACCAAACTTACCAATGTTGCATTTTTAAGAACTCAAATAGAATTAATTGATATGTGTTTTGAAGAAAACGAGATTCATCAAATATGGATAACTTTTCCTGACCCTCAAGTAAAGTTTAAACGAACGAAACACCGTTTAACAAATCCTGATTTCTTAAAAAAATATCAGAAAATTCTAATCGCAAACGGAATTGTACACCTCAAAACAGACAGTGAATTTTTATTTGGCTATACCTTGGGCTTGCTGCAAGAAGGAAAACATAATATTATATACGCACATCATGATATTTATGGTAATCTTCATGCCCCAAAAGAAGCTGTTTTGACACAAACATTTTATGAAAAACAGTTTTTAGAAAAAGGGAAACCCATTACTTACCTAAAGTTTACGCTCAAATATTGTTAATATTTCTTATTTTTGTTCTGATGAGCTACCTAAAACTCTATGAAAAACAATGATAATTTTTTTGAAAAAGTCTACGATGTAGCTCGAAAAATACCTTACGGAAGAGTTACTTCTTATGGTGCCATTGCCAAATTTCTAGGAGCTGCTAAATCGGCGAGAATGGTAGGGTGGGCTATGAATTCAGTAGGTGGTGACCATTCTATTCCTGCACATAGGGTGGTAAATAGAAATGGTGTACTCACCGGTAAACATCATTTTAGTGGTATTAACTTAATGCAACAACTATTGGAAAATGAAGGAATACAAATAAAAGACGATAAAATTATACATTTTGAAACTGTTTTTTGGAATCCTTCAAAAAATATAGGGTAATTTTCACTTTGAATTACAATAATTTTTTATAAAATAAGTTTAATTTGATAATTTTAAATAACGCTTTTGCATATTTTTTGTTAAATTGCGCAAAAAAGGGGTAAGTACATGAAACCAATTTACAGAATACTTGTATTATTATTGTTTTTTCCACTATCTAATTCTTTTGCTCAACTTCAATTGAGCCATGAAATTGGTGTTGCTTTTGGGCCTGTAACGATGCAAACCGATTATGGAGAGCGGCATCACTTGCCTAGCAGTACGGCAACTAGTTTTGGTGTTGCTTTTACACATTATTTAAGTTTTTATGGAAGTAATTATAATTGGAGAAATGGTGCCAGTTTTTTTTCAGACCACTTTAAATTAAGAACAGAAGTATCTTTCTATACAAATACAAATTTAGAGCATAAAGGTAGATTTGCAGAACAACCTGGGCCATTTGGAGATAAAATACGAGCGATGAAGGGAAGTACTAAAATATTTAACATAGGTACTCAGTTAGAGTATTATTTTAATAATTTAGAAGATTATGGCCTGTTATTTAATACTGCTGATAAATTCGCACCTTATGTAAGCCTTGGAGTTCAATACAACAGTTTTGACCCTCAATTAACATCTGATTTAGGAGATTATATTTCAGACCCTACAGTTTTACCTGCCCCATGGCAGCAAAATGCTGTATTTGTTGAAAAAGATAATACTTTTTCTCTTACGTTTAGTGCAGGTACCCGCTATAAAATGGAAAATTTCGACTTATTCGTAGATGCGCGTTGGCAGTATTTTTTATCTGATAAAGTTGACGGATTGGATGCCCCCAGTGACCTCTCTGGAAGTAAATTTAACGATACACTCATTTTTTTTAGTGTTGGTGCTATTTTTGACTTGAACAATTTATTCGCCAGAAGATAATATAAGTGCTTTATTTTTAGCTGTTTAGTGCACCTTCTAAATCTTTTATTAAATCATCAACATCTTCTATCCCAACACTTAACCGGATAAGAGAATTTGTAATTCCTAATTTTTCCCTTTCTTTTTCAGGAATAGACGCATGTGTCATAGTTACCGGATGGTTTACCAAACTCTCTACACCTCCCAACGATTCTGCCAAGGTAAATACCTTAAAATTTTCCAATACCTTAAACGCAGCAGC
>DRQI01000440.1 GCA_011330545.1 Flavobacteriia bacterium | reverse complement strand
TCTTTTTTAGCCACCTCTTCTTGATGTAAAAAAGCATTTAACCGATGGTCTATACTTTTTAAATCGTGATTCGATTGGTAAATGGAATCTAACAAGGCTTGTTTGCCTAAGGGCAAGGTATCTTGCCATAAGGTATCGGGCACTTTTATGCTTTCTACCACTTCTCTATTCAATAAATTGTTGAAGTTTACTTGCAATGCCTCTTTGGTATCAACAAACAATGCCAACTGGTTTTCCAAATCGTTTAATTCGAGTTCTACACGCAATTCATCAACTATAGATGCTGTTCCGGCTTCAATTTTTACTAAGGATAGCCTTTTGAAAACTTGGAGAATTTCCATATTACTTTTCGTAATTTCAATGGCTTTTTCAATAAAATAATAATTGTAAAAAGTTGTTTTTACTTCAAAGAACAGGTTTGATTTCTTATTTTCAAATTGTTCAAATTTGGCTTTTGCCAGTGCTGTTGCCACATCTTCTTTGGCTGATAACAACCCAAACCAAGGAAAACTTTGACTTAAGTTAAATTTCCAATTCTGTGGCCCTACCCGTGTTTCTACGGGTTGTGCAAAATAGGCAAATGCAAATTGAGGATCGGGTAAAGCGCCTACTTGAGGAACTTTTTCCATAGCGGCCATATAATCATTAAATGTGGCTTTTAACCCCGGATTATTTTTGGCCGCTATCTTTAAATATTCTTCTAAATATCCATACTTTTCTTGTGCAAACCCTGTTAAGGATAGCAGTAGGAAAAAACTTAGGATTTTGATTTTATTTTTCATTTTTTGTTACTAATTATTTATAAATAATTTATGACACCCTTAAAGTCTTCTTACGGGGCAATTATTCAATTTATCTCTTTAGTCAGTATTATTCTTATTAATTTCTAAGTCTTCTTTTGGAGGATTAGGAGCGATATTTCGCTCTTTCCACATACTGTACAACACGGGTACTACAAACATGGTCATTACCTGCAACAACATGCCTCCAAAGGATGGAATTGCCATCGGTACTACCACGTCGGCTCCTTTACCTGTTGCGGTCAATACCGGTATTAATGCAATAACGGCAACCGCAGCAGTCATCATTGCCGGGCGTACCCTTTTGGCACCTGCATGTAGCACAGATGTTCGTATTTCTTGTACCGTTTTTGGTTTTTCTTCTTCAAAAACTTGTGTGAGATAGGTTCCCATAATAACTCCATCATCAGTGGCGATTCCGAATAAAGCGATAAAACCAACCCAAACGGCTACACTCAAATTAATAGGATGTAGTTGAAAGAGGTCTCGCATGTGCATACCGGCAATATCGAAATTTAAAAACCAATCTTGCCCATAGAGCCAAATCATAATAAAACCTCCGGCAAAGGCAACAAATATGCCTGAAAATACCATAAGAGACGGAATTAATGATTTGAATTGGAAATATAAAATCAATAAAATCAAAATAAGTGAAATAGGTACTACTACCATTAATCGTTTTGATGCCCGAATTTGATTTTCATAATTTCCGGTAAAACGGTAAGTAACCCCCGCCGGCAATTGAAACTCGCCATTATCGATCTTGGATTTTATCAAGGCTTGGGCTTCTTCTACCACGTTGGTTTCGGCATTGCCTTCTTTCATATCAAAAATTACATAGCCCGTTAAAAAGGTATCTTCACTTTTAATGACTTGCGGCCCTCTGACATATTCTATAGATGCCAATTCGCCCAACTCTACTTGAATACCTGCCGGAGTAGGAATTAAAATTTTCTTTATATCGTCAGGATTGTCCCTGAATTCTCTAGCATATCGAACCCGAACAGGAAAACGCTCCCGGCCTTCTACTGTGGTGGTTAACTGTTTTCCTCCAATGGCCACCGATAATTGCATTTGCATGTCTTTAATGGTTAATCCGTAACGCGACATGGCCTCTCTATTTAGTTTTATTTCTAAATAGGGTTTCCCTACCACTCTATCTGCAAATACGGTAGATGGATTTACACTGGGTACTTCTTTTAAAATTGTTTCGAGCTCAAAACCTACTTTTTGTATTACTTCTAAGGTAGGGCCAAAAACTTTGATACCCATGGGCGCACGCATACCGGTTGACAACATAATCAAACGGGTTTGAATGGGTTGTAGTTTTGGAGCCGAAGTCAATCCGGGAAATTTAGAATGTTTTACAATTTCTTTCCAAATATCATCGGGCCGTTTTATTTTTTTTCGCCACTGCCTAAAATATTCGCCATCTTCGTCTTCTATCAATTCTCCTTTTTCGATTTTACGAAATGGGTCTTCGCCATATTTATAGGTGGTACCGTCTTTTAACTCGAAGGCTTTATCTTTATTTACCTTAAATCGTATTCGGTGTCCATCTTCATTTAATAAAAATTCAGGAATATAATTGATGGTATTTTCGAACATCGAAGTAGGCGCAGGATCTAACGCCGAATTGACACGGCCCCATTTTCCTACCGAAGTAGCTATTTCGGGTATAGAATTCATATGTTTATTGATACTGGCTATAATTTCCATATTCTCGGTAATACCTGAATGTGGCATCGTGGTGGGCATCAATAAAAACGAACCTTCATCCAAAGCAGGCATAAACTCCTTTCCGACTCCGGGAAAGGTTTTGTCTAAACTACTCCACACTACATTGTCTTTCGCAAAATTGGGAAGGAATCCAAAAATTTTATGGAATCCTTGCCAAATGGTCATCCCAAAGAAAACGGCAATGATGGGTATAGTTAAAAATTTCCACTTATTATCGAGACACCATGCTAATATTTTGGTATAATAATGTACAATGGTCATCAAAACGCCTAAAATAATCCCCACTAAAACAATGACAAAGATAAAGTTAACGAATGTTGAATTTGAGGCTCCTAATGGCATCCATTCGATAGTTAAAAAATAAATCACTACTAAAAGCGTAATAGCAATATTTATATAGTTTGCTATTTTATCTGAATAAGGCAATTTGATACGGCCTTTTAATCCTGTCCACGGTTTTATCTGAGTCAATATATTATTAACTCCATAGGCAATAAGCGCTAGGGCGATGATACTTCCATAAGCGATAAGAAACACAATTCCGAATCCAATTAACAACGCATTAAAAATTCTGCTCACCCGTTTTTTATCAAACCGTATTGAAAATAATACTTGGGCGATTGCCGGAATAAATAAAATACCGATAAACAATGACGAAATTAAGGCAAAGGTTTTGGTAAAAGCCAAGGGCCGAAACAATTTTCCTTCTGAGGCTTGCATGGCAAAAACGGGTAAGAAACTTACGATAGTCGTTGCCAAGGCCGTCATAATAGCCGAAGCTACTTCTACAGTTGCAATGTAAATTACCTGTACTAATCTTTTACCCCGAACACCTTCATTTTCTGGCATTTCTAAATGCCGGATAATGTTTTCTGTAAAGACGATACCCACATCAACCATGACTCCAATAGCAATGGCAATACCCGATAGGGCTACAATGTTTGCGTCTACATTAAAATACTTCATTAAGATGAAGGTCATCAATACCCCAACGGGTAATAAGGTAGAGATTAAAATAGAAGCCCTAAGGTTTAGTACTAATACAATCACAACCAAAATACTAATTAATATTTCGTGCGAAAGAGACGATTCTAAGGTGCCTAAGGTTTCTTGAATTAACCCTGAACGGTCGTAAAAAGGCACAATGGTAATTTTTGAAACGGTGCCGTCTGCCAATGTTTTTTGTGGCAATCCGGGCGCAACTTCTTCTATTTTCTTTTTTAAATTATGGATTACTTCTTGTGGATTGGCACCATAACGCGCAACCACTACACCTCCTACAGCTTCTACGCCGCTTTTGTCTAAGCCTCCTCTACGGGTTGCCGGCCCAAATTGAATTTTGGCAACATCTTTTAATCGGATAGGTACATTGCTTCGTACGGTAACTACACTTTCTTCAAGGTCTTTTAAACTTTTGATATATCCGAGGCCTCGTACCAGATACTCGGCTCTGTTAAACTCAATGGTTCGGGCGCCAATATCAAGGTTACTGTTTTTAACGGCATTCATTATCATCTTGACATCAACATTGGCCGCTTTCATAGCATCAGGGTCAATTTCAATTTGATATTCTTTTAAAAAGCCACCGATAGAGGCTACTTCTGAAACGCCACTGGTTGCGGTTAAATAATAACGTACATAAAAATCTTGAATGGTTCTTAATTCTTGAGGATCCCAACCACCGGTAGGTTTTCCGGTTTTAGGGTCTCTACCTTCTAGCGTATACCAATATACTTGCCCGAGTGCAGTAGCATCTGGCCCTAAAGCCGGTTTTACTTCATCTGGGACAGTACCGGGAGGTAACGAGTTTAATTTTTCTAAAATTCGGGTTCTGCTCCAATAAAAATCGACATCATCATTAAAGATGATATAAATACTAGAAAGTCCGAAAATAGAATTACTACGTATCGTTTTTACGCCCGGAATACCCAATAATGCCGTTGTTAACGGATAGGTAATTTGGTCTTCAATATCTTGCGGCGATTGCCCCATCCATTCGGTAAAGACAATTTGTTGATTTTCGCCAATATCCGGAATGGCATCAACGGGTACCGGATTTCTTTCTATAAAAGATAGTTCCCAGTTAAAAGGTGCTGTTACGATACCACCAATGATAAAAGCAGCCAGTAAGATGAATGTTATTAACTTATTTTCTAGAAAATAACGGATTGTTTTATTAAGCATTTTTATTTAGTATTGAGATATTTTAAATGTAAATATTTAGACAATTATATCTTAAATATAGTGATACTAGTGTGTAAGCCCAAATTAGGCCAAACACATTATGTTTTAACACAAAAATAATCTTTGTGCTAAAACGCCCCCGAAATCTCGGGGCCAAATAAATCAAATTAAATAGGTCTCGTCAAGTTTGTGTATGTTCTTGACAACCAGAGGTGGGGAATAATTATTATATAATGGAGCTATATTAGCTTCCTTAAAAAGAGAAATATATGAAGTTACAAACACAGCCAAAAACTGCATTTGAGATATTTCTAAAGAAGATTGCGCCTGCTGATTGATATCATTGCCTTGAAAGATTTCGGCATGGTCATTACAGCAAGGTTTTTTATGAATGCTTTGCTGGGAAGTATCAATGGCTTCACATAGTGACATCACCATATCGCACGAATCAACTTCCGAAAAATAGGAAACCTCAGCTATTTCTCCACCACAAATATGTTCGTATACCGAAAAAGACAATGATGAGAACAGCACGATAAATGCTAACGCGATTGCACTGATTTTATGTAAAACTTGTTTCAACACCTTGCTAAATTACATTTTTTTTAACTTATTTACACCTAATTTGGTTAATTTTTATAAAATTTATACAAAGCCTATAATCCTTAACCTGTTGATATAACGTTATTTGATATTTCTTATTTCAAACCCGAGCGTTACTTAAAACTTATTAAACTTTAAATTAAGCCCGCTCAGATTTTAATTATTATGGCGCAAAGGTAACCGCTTTTTAAAATACCGCTTTACATAATTTTGAAATCTATTTATAGTATTTTGTCAATCGAGCTTCTTTTATTTACTTTTTTTAACTAACCGTTTGGTCATTTAAAAATTATATTGTATTTTTGACCAATCGTTTAGTCAAAAAAATATGGCCCCAAGAACCAATGAACAATTTGAACAAATAAGAGCCGAAAGCAAAACCAAAATATTAGTGGCCGCTTTAGAGCTTTTTGCCATTGATGGATACCACAATACTTCCATTAGTAAAATAGCCAAGCATGCCGGTATTTCAAAAGGGTTGATGTACAATTACTTTGCAAGTAAGGAGCAACTACTGAAAGAAGTGGTTATCTTGTCTTTAGAAGATGCCAAAAAGATGAGTGAGCAACTATTGCAAAACCTCGAAGAGATCTCGCCAACAGAAGCATTGAGGCTATCTTTAGAGCTCTTTTTTCAAATGCTCATAGAAAATAAAACGCTGTGGAAACTCACTTTTTCGCTTGCTATGCAAATTTCAAATATGCCTTCGGTAACAGCTGTTATTTCAAAAATGTTTGAAGATATCTTACAGCAATTTGAAATGGTCTTGCAATTAAACGGTTATAGTGATTACAACATCGAGGCAAAATTACTGGCGGCACACTTAGACGGAATTGCATTACACTTTTTAATTTTTGAAAAAACATATCCTTTAGAAGAAGTGAAAAATAAACTTATTGCAAACTATTGTAAGTAACATGCAAATAGATATAGAGTGCTAAAAATTAGTATTCATCAGTAAAATAGAATCTGGAATGAAAAAAATAATATTCTTACTATTTCTCACTAGTTGGCCTCAAATAAAGGCACAAACCGCCACCGAAATTGTCAACAAATCAGATAAGATTGCCCGCGGCACTACTTCGTATGCAGAAGTAAAAATTACTGTGGTTAGGCCCAAATGGTCAAAAGACATGAACTTAAAAATTTGGTCTAAAGGCGCCGATTACAGTGTTTCTTTGGTAACCTCACCGGCCAAAGAAAAAGGAAGCGTTTTCTTAAAACGAAAAACCGAAGTATGGAATTATATTCCTTCTATCGAAAGAACCATCAAACTGCCTCCTTCTATGATGATGCAAAACTGGATGGGTACCGATATGACTAATGACGATTTGGTAAAACAATCTTCTATTGTGGTTGATTATACCCATAAAATTATCGGTACTGAAAAGGTTATCGGATTAGATTGCTGGAAATTAGAACTAACTCCCAAAGAAGATGCAGCTGTGGTTTGGGGCAAAATTATTATGTGGATAGATAAAACCGATTATATGCAACTCAAAATTGAATTTTACGATGAAGATGCCTTTTTAGTAAACAAACTTATCGCCTATCATCCGAAAAAATTCGGCAACCGAACGCTACCCTCGAAAATAGAATATATTCCGGTAGATAAAAAAGGGCAAAAAACAGTCATCGAATACTTGGTTTGGAAGTTTGACTTGAGTATTCCTGATACTTATTTTACCTCAAATTATATGAAACGGCTACGGTAAAAAATAAAAGCATTCACACATTGAAG
>DRQI01000439.1 GCA_011330545.1 Flavobacteriia bacterium | reverse complement strand
TTTTTAAAAGACTTGTATCTTTTGTAATAGTCGGGTTTTCAATTCCGTTATTTTTCAAGTTCTTCAATATTTCATCTGATGCAATATATTTTATATTATTCTCTGAAATAGTTTTTTGGGTTAATGTATAATTAATATTTGGTAAATAGCCAACTTTAAAATCAATTTCCTCTTGACTTTTGCAAGAATAAATTGTCATTGTCAATAAAATAAGTAGGATTGTTTTCTTCATCCGTTTTTTTGCTTGCAGGTAACAACTATATAAACAAACATATTATGTTTATATCCCTTCTTCTGCCGGCAAGTTACTAAAAACAAGTAAAAGTTGTAACTAATGCTTTATTTTTTAGATAAAATAAGGTGTACCAGTTACTGTTATTATCTAATATTTTTAAGCCGGTTTCTGTATTTTAGGTTGAACCTCAACCAATTCCAAAACAAATGCCATTCGTGCCTGATGCCGCCCAATTCCCAATTCACATCGTATTTTTCGGTTTTTCTTTTTTGATATGGCGGTATTGGGAGTTTACAATGCAGCATCGGCTCATTGTCTTTTACCGTTTTATAAAAGTCAGGTTCAAGTGAAGATTTAGGGTAGTATTGAATTTCAATTATTATATTTTTCTTTTTGCTTTTGTATATGAGCAGATTAATATCATACAAGTTTTCATATATCGCTTTTAGTTCAGTTGTAATTTGCGCGAGCGATTTAGGTGTTTTTTTATCATTTATTTTTTTACGTTTTATTCGTTTTTTAGAAAAATGCTGTTCGTTATTTACAATTTCAGAACTAATATAACTGGTATTTTCCGAAATTTTATTCCAACATGAATTGCTTGCCATTTCCAAGAGTATTGAGGTAGCTTCTTTTAAGATTGGTTCGAGATTATTTTTAGTGACTGTTTTATGCATTTCATTGCCATTACATTGTTTACAAGGAATAAATTATGAGAGAGTGTGGTTATTCTTATAATCATTTTAACCTATTAGTAATGATATCGGAATGGTATATTTAACATCAACAGGCTTTCCGCTTACCTCTCCTCCTTTATAAAAATCCGGAAATGTATTTATCACCCTTATGCCTTCTTCCCTTAATGCTTTTACGCTGCCTTTAGCTGTAATATTTACAATTTCACCATTTTTAGCAATATAAAATGTGATGATGACTTTTTGTTTTCCGGCAGGCAATCCTAATTCTGAAGCTAAACCTACATCAAATTTTCTATTTATGTAATTTTTAATATCATTCATAACACATATCTTAATTTCGTCATTATCTGTAAGGTTTTTACAGTTTTGTGTTATGGGAATACTTTCAATTTTAGAAAATTCGTTTTTTTCAACCGCTTCTATTTCAATTATTTTAACAGGAAAATATTCTTTAATATAAAACCTTTTGAATCGAATTTTTATTTTTTCTCCTTCTTTTAAAATCTTTTTCCGCTCTTTATTAGTGGCTAATTTCAAGCACATTTCTACGCCGTATTTCATTACCTTCCCCTTATTAAGGTATTCATTTGGGTTTAGTGTTGGAATTTGTTTTACAAACGAGTTTATCTCCGCCTCAAAAATTTTGAATTTTTCGTCAACTTTTACATCAAAAACACCTCCAATAGAATCGGTTTTGATAACTACGCTGATACAAAGGGTTTCATTCCCCCTGAAACCATTTTTTAATGCTATTTTATCAATATTATTTATAGGTTGCTTGTAAAAAGCCTCTTTAATTACTTCTTTATTCTGTGAATTTAATAGGCTACTTGTTAAAAGTATTACGGATAGTATCTTTTTCATGCGCTTAAATTAGTGATTGATTATAAGTGGCTGATTTTCTTTATGTATTCGGTAAGCTGATGTTAAAAAAATCGCTTTGCAAATATAGCGAAACTTTAAATTTTACCTTGTTGGCAACCGGTTTTTTAATTTTTCTTCGCGTTCTGCTTTGGCGGATGAGACGGATTGGCTTACCCTGATTACGGGTGGTAGGTTTATTGAAGTAATTTATTGCATTTCAAATAATAATAGGCTCAACCCGTAAAAATATACTGCGCCTAGTATTAAAATTCCGATAAAATTTGGTTTTAATCGGATGTTTTTCGAATCGACCCAAATTGATTTTAATGCTTCTTTCTTTGAAGTAATAACTTTTGTATTGGCTATAAAATCACCCATTCGCCTTTCGGGGTTTATAAGCCCCACAATCACCTCTAGTGGCCAAACGGGGAGTGTAAGGTTTCTTATAAAACATTGAAGTTCACTCGCCGGTTCCTTAGTTTTAATGTCAACAATTTGATATCCAATAAAGCGTTTTGCGAGGCTTTTTGCCCTAAAAAAATCTTTGTTAAGATAAATAAACATTGGAAAGAATACTAAGCCAATACCTATTATTTGGTTTAGGCTTTCCTCGAATTGATATATTAATCCGAAAATTAATAACCCTAAAGGTACGATGACAATGGTCATAACAACGTGATCTAAAAGCATCGATAAAACACGTTGTATTCTAGGGTTTGCGTTGTTTGGCTTTTCAGGATTTTCATTTGACTGTAAATTAGGATTTATTTCTTTTATATCCATTTTTTAAGGTTTGTTTGACATTAAGATAAAACAGCTGCCATTGCGTATGCGTTGTATAGGTTGTATTTATATGGTAAAGCCGTTAAAAAAGCGC